>JAZULX010000243.1:0-6290 GCA_045603325.1 Oscillospiraceae bacterium
ACGGTATGCTTTTTTTACTTCCTCTTCCGATGCGCTTGGACTTACGCCCAAAACTTCATAAGGGTCTCTCATTAAGATTTCTCCTGTTTTGCTCGTTTATTGAATGTTCCGGCTTTGACGCTCTGCCATACGGCAGGCATCCCGAAATAAATTACGTTTGAAATAATAGGCTCATTTTTACCGGATTGGAGCAGCACTGCTGCCGAAGAACACCTGTCCACGCAGTTTTCCATCAGCACATCCAGCTCATCAAGAACTTCTTCCGGAATTGATTCCGATGTCAGTCCATATCTTGCCGAAACTGCGTTGAACGCACCGCTTTTGCGGTCTTTCTTGTAATCGTCCACAGCATCGGTGATATATATGAACCTGCCGATATTGTACATCAGCAGCTGCATGGGTCTTTTTACATCATCTGGCAAGCTATGAGGAATTGCGCTTTCAAGAATAGACGCAAAGGTGTCAGCCGTCCGGTCTATTGAATCGCAGTTTTCTTTTTCCAGCTGAGCAAGGCGGTGAGTGTTTTCTTCCGCAACGCGATAAAACTCTTCGTCCTTCTGCCTTGCTTTCTTTATAGCCGGCCTGAACAACAAGCTTACAGCACCCCAACCGATTTTGGAAAGTATACCGCCGTCAGCCTGCTTGTCCTTCAGCGAAAACCATGTGAGGATAACACTTTTGACAGCAGCTTCTTCCAAGGCTGCATTATCATCAAACATGGATTTCTTTTTTATGCAGCATCCCGGGCATCTGCCTTTTATCATGCTGCTGTCATCATCCGACATCAGCAGCGCAGCAAGAAAGGTAAGGTCATAGCTGACGGTGAATCTTGCAGCAAATCCGAAGTTTTTGCCAAGACTTCTGCAAAGACCGCAGTAAATAGCCTGATAACGTTCGAACTGGCTAACTTTCAGTTCACCTTTAAGTGGTCTGATATATCCAAACATCAGTTTTTTCCTTCAAAAGCCACAATATCGAAGCTGGCACCGCCTTTTTTGGCAAACCTTCGATTAAAAAGAACAGCCAACCCAATACCTGCGAAGAATCCCACAATACCGGCAACGGTGCCGGCCCTCAGCAGCCAGTCTCCCAATGCATAAAACGCAAAGAAAAGTATCAGCGGCAGAAGATAAACCACAAACGCAGCCTTATAGATTGTTCTATTGGCGCTTTCTACAACAACTCTGTCGCCCTTTTGAGCTCCCAACCTGTTGCTTGCTTCAACCGAAAGAATGACATTCGGAGCGCCGCATCCTTCGCAGCCTTCACAGCTGTGACCGCAGGCAGACATACGCTGCATCTCAATTACGGCGTTGCCGTTACTTTTTATTTCCTTTACTGTAACTGACTGACGCATCTGCAGTCACCCTTTCACACACGATTAGTTTCCAACGATTACCATATCATTGGACTGGATCTTATCATCTGCATCATTAGCGTTTTTCACCGCTGACAGGTTGATAATTATGCTGTATTCTCCAAGCACACCGGCATCTTCATATCCGTCGATATATACCTTTACAGGCACTTCGTATCTGCCTGCTCCGCTGTAATCCTCGAGATTGGCAACCAGGCGCACATTCTGGTATGTGATGCTGTCTATGGAGCTTTCTGATGCTCTTACAACAACGCTCAGGGATTGAGTAAGTGATGTGGGCTTATAACCGTCGGGCGCATTGATGAACTCTATCTGCATTGCCGTGACTGTTTTTGTCTCAAGTCCACTCAAACGAACAGTAACTGTCGCCTTGTCTATTCCGCTGAGGTTTTCGGCCTCGTTGGGGATGGTTATCGGGAACTCAAAGGTTTCTGCCGAGGTAATGGTGTTCAGATCAATGGTTCCAAGGATAATCTGGCTGACACCGTCAACAATCTCGGCATCGCCGGAAATTGTGACTGACGCAGGATCGATGTTGCGTATCAGGTTGGCTCCTGTTGCACCGCCGCCTTCGATCACTTCGATAACCAGAGGTACATCCTTGGTCTTTGCAATGGGCAGAGTGGTCGTTACCGTATCGGTCATAAGGGTAATATCTTCATCACTGATGATCTCGCCTTCGTAGGTAACCAGCTGCACTTTATAATCGTCAGTAATGGTTTTGTCGATATTGGTTCTGTTCACGGTAACCAGTGCGTGAGAAATCAAAGCCAGCTTGTCTGAGGTGCCCATAATGTCTATTGTCTCGGGTTGGAAAGAAAATGCCCTGGCGACATAGCCTTCAGCCACTTCGCAGTTGACATCCAGAACGCCTCTTACCTCAAGGCTTTTGGTTTCCAGCTGTTGGACAGTGAGATAAACGTAATATGAATCTCTGTAAGTGACTGTAACATCATCCTCGTCAACGCCATCGGGATAAATAATCTCATAAGACAGAGCAAGATTCTCACCGGAGCGCTTGACGTTGCTCAGATCTACCATAGCAGTTATGTTGTTCCTGTTGATCTGCGCCAGCACAGAACGCCTGCCATAAAGTGTAAGGCTGACAGTGGAGTCTGCACCTTCGGAAATTATCAGATCGTAGTCAGACAGCATTTCTTCCTGGCCCACAAAGGTTACCGGAATATTTCGCAGTTCACTTTCGCCAAGATAGTTGACTGTTGTTACAACGTATACCCACAGGCAAATGGAAACAAACAGTGATATAAGTAATATAAAAACTTTGCTTTTAGATTTATTTTGATTCATTCTTTTTCACCTTGAAACGCTTTTTCAGGTTGAATTTATCCTTATCGTCGCCTTCGTCGCCAATCAGCTCAGTTCTGAGCAGTTTTTCAAGAGTTTCCGGAGCAAGATGACGTTTGAGCATACCGCCTGAAGCAACGGAGATAGTACCGGTTTCCTCTGAAACGATTACCACAAGCGCGTCTGAGCTTTCGCTCATGCCGATTGCCGCTCTGTGACGGGTACCAAGATCACGGCTGAGATGAGTATTGCTTGTCAACGGAAGTACGCAGCCTGCAGCCTCAATACGGTTTTCGGAAATAATCACCGCCCCGTCGTGAAGGGCTGCTTTGGGGAAGAAAATATTTCTGAGAAGCTCAACGGAAATTTCGGCATTCAAAACGGTACCGCTCTTGAAATAATCGTCAAGCTTCATTTCTTTTTCGAAGACGATAAGTGCGCCGACTTTTTCACGGGACATCTCGGAACATGCGGCAACCACTCTCATGATGGTGGCTGTGGTATCGTCACCCATTTCATCGGAACCAAACAGGAACCTGAACCCGCCGCTGCCAACATGTTCAAGAGCACGGCGCAGTTCCGGCTGGAACACAATTATTAACGCCAACAGACCAATATCCAGTGTATTCTCAATTACCCAACTGATAACGTTCAGCTGAAGAACTTCAGTGACCCAGCTCAGAACCACGAAAAACAGTATTGCTTTAATTACTCTCGAAGCGCTGGATGACCTGATACGTATGGCAATTTGGTAAATAATAAACGCCACAAGCAGGATGTCAACATAGTCCTGCCACTTCATCATTCCGATCAACTGAACGGCACTGTCTTTTATCGAGGAGACATATTCCATTTGCAACTCTCCTTTTCAATCTGTATAATCACTTTATTATATATTATTTTATCCGATTTGGCAAGATAAACAGCGCTTGTATTTGACCACTTTTGCAAGGATTTATAATTTGTTCACAAAGCGTATAAACGCATCCGCATCGTTTTTGGAAGTCATCGCCGATACACTGACCCTGACTGTCCCCTGTTCCAGCGTTCCCACAGTTTTATGCGCCAGTGGAGCACAGTGCAAGCCTGCACGGGCCGCAATCCCATGTTCGGCCATCAGCTGCGCTGCGGTTTCGCAGTCTACATCATCAAAATTCATGGATAACACTCCCGATTCCGGATAGTCAGGTGCATACAGCTTTATACGGCTGTTTTCTTTCAGTGCGGAGATAATATATTGGATCAGATTTTGCTCATGCTCCAGAATACCGGACGTCGTATTTGTTTCAACAAACTTGATTCCTTCGTTCAGACCGGCAATTCCGGCAACGTTGTGGGTTCCGGCTTCAAGTCTGTCCGGCAGGAATTCCGGCATTGAGAATTTTCTTGATTCGCTGCCTGTACCGCCTTCTATCAGCGTTTTTGTCTCCTTGGAACATATCAGTATGCCCGTGCCCTGAGGGCCGTACAATCCCTTATGACCCGGCATTGCAATAAACGCAGCACCGAGCTGTGAAGCGTTGATGTAATGCGCACCGGCTGATTGGGATGCATCAATTATCATCGGAACTTTTCGTCTTTGGCAAATTCTTGCGATTTCATATATCGGCAGCTCGAATCCAAACACGTTTGAAACATGGGTGCAGATCACCGCTTTTGTGCTTTCGTCGATTTTTTCTTCAAACGACTTTATTGCAGCTTCTTTATCAAACAACGGGCTTTCCGCAACCGTTATATCTGCTCCAATGGCAAACAGCGGACGCATCACTGCATTGTGTTCATATCCGGATACAACAACCCTGTCTCCGGAAGTACACAGTGACTTTATGGCAATGTTCAATCCATGGGTGGCATTCATGGCGAACACCACATTTTCCGGTTCATCAACACAGAAAAGGTCAGCTGCACGCTGACGGCACTCAAAGACCACATCAGCAGCCCTGACACTTTGTGCATATCCTCCGCGACCGGGGCTTGCCATATGATTTATCGCTCTGCTGACAGCTTTTGCCACTTGCGGCGGTTTTATCAATGTCGTTGCCGCACTGTCAAGATAGACTGTTTTCACCCTATGACCTCCCTGTATTCTCCACCGGACGCAATGAACAGTTTTCCGTAATTCACACCTGACGACTTAAGCAGCATTGTGGATGCTGCTGCCTTGTCTTCCCTGACTTTTACCGCATATCCGCAGCCCTCGGTCACCATGTTTTTCGGCGTTCTCTGCATAGCTGTTGAAACCCCAGCTCTTTCCAGTATTTTTACCGCCTTCTGCGCTCCGGTTATTGACCTGAAAGTAATATAATAATTATTCAAAACGAATCTCCCCTTCGCTTTCAATTTATGCCGCAGCCGCTTTACTGGTGAGACCGATTATGATATAATGCGAATATAGGCAAGTATGACAAGGAGGTATATCCATGACCTGGCAGCAGCTGTACGAAGATAATCTGCAATGCAGAAAATGTTCTCTATGCGAAACCAGAACAAATCTTGTTTTTGGCGTGGGTAACACTTCTGCAAAAGTCATGTTCATCGGTGAAGGCCCCGGTCAGCAGGAGGATCAGCAGGGTATTCCCTTTGTGGGTGCCGCAGGCAAATTGCTGGACGATATGCTGTCCATAATCGATCTCGACCGCACCCAGGTTTACATCGCCAACATTGTCAAATGTCGTCCGCCGGGAAACCGCGATCCGCTTAACGTGGAGCAGGACGCCTGTATCGGTTGGCTGCGTCAGCAGGTAAAGCTGATCAATCCCAAGATCATCGTTTGCCTTGGCAGAATAGCCGCAAAACGCATAATAGACAGCGATTTTGCCATAACACGTCAGCACGGCACCTGGATCGAGCGCGGAAATGTTCATATGATGGCCATGTATCACCCTGCCGCACTTCTGCGGGATGATTCAAAAAAGCCGGACACCTTCTTTGACCTTAAATCCCTGCAGAAAAAGATACTCGAAGTGTGCCCGGAAACCTACACAGCACTTGACAATATTTGATTATTTTGTTAGTATTAATTGGTTAATGTTTATAATCAAAAGCGATGACGAAGACGAGTAAGTCTGCCATGTCCTTTCAGCGAGCCGGAGGCGGTGCAAGTCCGGCAGGTACAGCAGTCCGAATATCACTTCCGAGCTGCGTTTCCGAACCTGTAATCAGTAAGAAACGACGGGAGCCTCCCGTTACAGCGGCCTCATATGTCTGTATGCAGTAAGGTGGTTAACGAAGTATTATGCCTTCGTCCTTTTGCGGGACGAAGGCTTTTTTGATTTGGAGGTTATTTCATGCACGAAGAAGTTTCCGCAACCTTGAATTTCAAGCAGCGTGAGAAGCTGGTTGAAAAGTTCTGGAAAGACAACAAGATTTTTGAAAAAAGCATGGCTGTCCGTGAAGGCTGTCCTGTTTACTCCTTCTACGACGGTCCTCCCACAGCAAACGGCAAGCCCCATATCGGTCACGTTCTGACCAGAGTTATCAAGGACCTTATCCCCCGTTATCAGACCATGAAGGGCAACAAGGTCATCCGTAAGGCCGGTTGGGATACCCACGGTCTTCCTGTTGAACTGGAAGTTGAAAAGAACATCGGTATCAACGGCAAGGAACA
>JAZULX010000244.1:0-3495 GCA_045603325.1 Oscillospiraceae bacterium
TCTGAAAGACTATTTTGACACGCTGAAAAAGCAGAACCGTCAGTACGGTTCTGCTTTTTATCGTATTTCATTATTGTTGATGTTATTAAGATAATCCTTAAGCACCAGATTAATATATTGAGACAACGAGCGGTCGCATTCTTCCGAAAGCGCTTTCAGTTTCTCGATAATATCACTGTCAAGAGTTATGCTCACCTTTTGTTTTAACGGTTTCACACATATCACCTCTTTGAAATTGTACTACAAAGAAGGATTCAATATTGACTTATCGCTTAAAGTAGTATAAAGTAGGATTGGTGATGAATTTTGGAACTATACAAAGAAATACTTGCCAAGGTGCTTGCGCAATCTCCAATGCAAATTACATTCCCAAACCTCCATATTGACGCAAATCAGGTGGTTGAGCTGCAATGCTATTTGGCTTTGTGCAGAATCAAGGATGTCCTTGCTGACGATACTCTTGATGACAAAGAGTGTTTTTCAAAAATTGAGGAAATCGTATGCATTTTTGAATCCATCGGAAGTAATGGCGGCTATCGCCATGATTTTGGGTAACAAAACAAAGGCTGCAAATGAACGCAATGCGTTTATTGCAGCCTCAAAATTTTTTCTCTTGCATTTGGTTGTGTACTGTGTTATATTTGTGTTGTAATTGTGTTGATTTTGTGTTTTTCGAAACGTGGTTTACTGTACTTTCCAGAATTCCTTAATTTTCCTTTCATTGACCCCCAAAATCCCACGTTTCATAAAAAGGTCAGGTTTGCTGACCCGGGTCAGTCGCTCTGATCCGAGCCGCTTTGCCGAGCGTTGCGGGTATGCTTGGCAAAGCGGTTTTTGATTTTTGCGAGTCCGTTTCGGGGTGGGAACCCTGCCCCTACAGCGTAACATGAAGGTGTGCTGCGTAACTGCGAGTTGGCATGAATGCAAAACAGAAATGAGCCGTCTTTCGACGGCTCATTTTCGATCAAACAAGTTAGCTGTTCATATATCTTTCGTAAACAGTTTCCTGAATAGCCTTTACCTTATCAAGGCCAAGGCCTTCGATAATCTCAACAAAGGAGTTCCATGCGCCGTCATCGGTGATATCAAGTTCGCCGGTGATGAAACGGAGAGTGTTCTCCTCAAGGGCAGTTTCGATATCGGTCATATACATGGCGCGTTCACTTTCTTCGTCGCCGGTCATTTCCATGCTGGAGGGCAGGTGACGGCCACCAACCTGGTTTGCGCAGGCTGCCAGGTCAGCTTCGATGAGTTCGTCAGAGTAGGCCTGCAGTTCTTTCCATGCATCGGAGACATAGCCGCCGCCCTTGTACAGCATGTTGGTTGCAACAGCGGGCTGGAAGCTGATGTCGGGGTTGTTAACGATAACATCGGTCCATGCGGGGCGACCCTGTTCATCATAAACATAGGTTTCGCCTTCAAGACCGTAGTTGGCCAGCATGCTGGCAGCTTCGGTGTACCAGAAGTCACACCAGCGGGCAACCAGTTCGATGTTTTCCTCGTCGATAGAGGTGGTCATCGCCCAGCCCTGACCCATATTGTAGGTACGTTCTTCCATAGCAAGGATCTCGATAACGTCGCCTTCATTCTTGGTCATGCAGCCGATGGGAGTTACGGCGAAGTCGGGATCGCCGCTGCTTTCTGCGTCAAAGTCTGCCAGGGTGTCGAACTTGGTGAAGAATACACCAACTTCGCCATTGTTGATAAGGGCGGCAGAGGTGGCGTCGAAGTCGTTGTTCAGAGCCATGAACTCAACAGAGAACAGACCTTCTTCGTACCACTCGTTCATCATGGTCAGATACTCTCTGTAGCCTTCCTGAGCAGGACCATAAACCATTTCGCCGGACTCGTCAAAGTACCAGCCGTTGGTAACACCGAAACCGGGCATCAGCTTGTCGTCGATACCGTTGTCGGGTATCCACATGGGGCAGGAGCAGCCATAATCGTCACGGAAGATCTCAAGCAGATCATGGAGCTGGTCGTAGGTCTGGGGCAGTTCCATGCCCAGTTCGTCCAGCCAGTCCTGACGGACGTAGTCGGCATTGTAAATATTGACACCAACCTCAACGCCGATGAATTCGGGAATATAGCCGGCAGAGGTCATAGCGCCCAGACGGACTTCGTTGTTATTGGAAAGCATCCAGTTGTAGTTGGGGCAGTACTGGGGAATGATATCGGTCAGGTCAAGCAGGATATCGTCTTCAACAGCAGTTTCGTAGCTGGCGTTGGAAACAAATCCGCCATAGCTGAAGATAAGGTCGGGATAGTCGCCGGTAGCCAAAAGCAGCTGATACTGCTCGGAAGCGTTCATCATGGAAATAGCAGTCCAGTCAACGTGAACATTGGTCATCTTTTCGTACTCAGCAAAAACCAGCTTTTCGTTCATGTCGCCGGTGGGCAGATACTGGGTAACAAAAGGAGCATAAACATGGGTGGCGGTGATGGTCTCAGTTTCTTCCAGGGGGAAGTACTGAGAGGTGGGCAGAATGCCCAGTTCTTCGGCCAGTTTATCGGCCTCATAGTCGCTGATATAGCCAAGGGATTCCATGTAGGAAATTTCTCTTGTTTCGGTTTCTTCAGCGTCTACTGCAGGTTCTTCACCCTCAGCGGGAGCTTCTTCTGCAGGTGCTTCTTCTGCAGGCGCAGATTCTTCAACAACAGCTTCGGATTCCTCTGCAGGTGCAGCAGGTTCTTCTTTGCTGCCGCAGCCGGCAAGCACTGCCAGAAGCATTGCTGCTGCCAGAAGCAGTGTAAGCAATCTTTTCATTTGTCTTTCCTCCTTAAATAGTGTGTATACAAATACATCTTATATTATATAACTATCACTTTTATATTTCCACGCTCATATATGTCAATCGGGTTATCAAAAAAGTTCCTCGCCGTTTGGCGAGGAACTTTTGGAGGTTTTTTAGCTGATGGAAATGTACTGGGAAGCAACATCCTTGCGGATGCCATCGTAGGAATAGAAGTAGTCTTCCACCAGGTCGGAGACCAGAGCACGAGCCTTCTGGAAATCTCTTTCGCAGGGCTTGTCGTTCATATGGGTGTGGAAGAAGTAGGAACCTGCATGGTAGTTGCCGTCGGCGTCCTTGTAGTAAACGGGATCGTCGATGGAACCGGGGCCCATGAGACTGGGTTTTACGCCGTCATCCAGACCGGCAGGACCAAATTCCTTGCCGCAGCAAGCGAATTTGCCAACAACCTTAACGCTGGACAGTTCCAGATACAGCTTCAGGACTTCAAGGGTTGCAAGGCATTCGTTGGAGCCATAGAATCCGCCGCCGTAGGTGGTGAAAACGATACCCAGAGGATTGTAGGTGCCGTGAGGTGCGGGACCGCCGGCATACATCAGGCCGCCTTCATCAACGGGAGGTTCGCCGCCGAGCATAGCATCGCCGCCGCCCATGGGAGGCATACCTTCGGGCATCCCGCCGCCGGGACCGCCGGGACCACCAGGACCGCCGGGACCGCCGGGACCACCAGGACCACCAGGAC
>JAZULX010000245.1:0-2222 GCA_045603325.1 Oscillospiraceae bacterium
AGCGTCTTCGGTCAAGGCTCCTGCTATGTTTGAAAGTTCCTCCGGGAAACCATCCACAGGCGCATACACATTTACGCCGATTCCCAGGACGACAAACATCAGGCCGTCTCCGCTGCCGGCAGCTTCTGCCAGAATTCCGCATACCTTTTTGCCATCCAAAAGGATGTCATTCACCCATTTTATGTCAACCTCTTTGCTGAGAGTTTTCCCAATTGCCCGGCACACGGCAACGGCTGCCATGGTGGTGATTTTCCCGGCTGTGGCCAAATCCGGTTTCAGCAGCAGGCTCATGTATAATCCGCTGCCGTCGGGGCTGTGGAAGCTTCTGCCCATTCTGCCTTTGCCGGCTGTCTGGCTGTCTGCCATTATCACTGTTCCCTCGGATGCACCCTCCAGCGCTGCCTGTTTGAGCAGGATATTGGTGGATGACACTGTGTCATAACGGTAAATATCAAATTTTTCACGGTTGACAAGATGTTTTTCCACGGTTTTTTGGCTGAGAATATCTGTTGCCCGCATATGTTTTATCCGCCCTTTAAAAATTGACATATCGTAATAATCTTAGTATCATTATTGTATTGCGTCAAGTTTTTTCATCATTCAGTACAAGGAGGCAGCCATGAATCCGTATTATCCTAATTTGTTCAAGCCCCTGCAGGTGGGCAGTCTGACTTTCCGCAACAGGATACTTTCTGCGCCTAACATGATGTGCCAGATCAGGGCAGACGGCAGTCCCGACGATGCGCTGATTTCCTATTATGAGGAAAAAGCCAAAGGCGGTGCCGCCCAGGTCACCGTTGGCGACACTCCGGTGGACGAAGACCACGGTGTTACGATTCCCCGCCATCTTGTGCTGACTCCCTCCAACCTGCCCCGTCTTTCGGAACTGGCAAGAGCCATCAAAAGTCACGGTGCGGTGGCTTCCATTGAACTGAACCACGGTGGGCGCGTTGCCGGGAAAGATCCCTGGGGGCCTGTTTCTTTCGTTAAGCCCAGCGGTGTTGAAGTAACCGCCATGACCGAGGAAATGATGAACTATACCGCGGACAAATATGCCGCTGCTGCAAAACTTGTCAAGCAGGCAGGTTTTGATATGTGCCTGCTTCACGGCGCCCATGGCTGGCTGCTGGATCAGTTCCTTTCTCCCCTGTTCAACACCCGTACCGACGAGTACGGCGGCAGTCTTGAAAACAGGGCAAAGTTCCCGTTGATGGTAATAGACCGGGTTCGTGCCGCTGTGGGGCCGAAGTTCCCCATTGAGTACCGAATCGGTGCCGAAGTAATCGAAGGCGGATTGGAAATTGATGACGTTATCGCCTTTTTGAAGCTGGCTCAGGACAAAATTGACCTTGCCCACATTTCCGCAGCCCTCGACACCGATCCCAGATACGCTGTCCACACTCATCCCACCATTTTCCTGCCTCACATGGTCAATGTTCACTACGCTGAAAAGGTCAAATCTGCAGGCTTGAAAATACCCGTGGTCACCATCGGTTCCGTCACCTCTGCCGAAGAGGCCGAAAGCATCCTTGCCGAGGGTAAAGCCGATGCCGTTGCCATGACGCGCGCCCTTATCGCCGACCCTCACCTGCCCAACAAGGCACGATGCGGCAAAGCTGACGAAACCATACCCTGCATGCGCTGCCTGGACTGCCTTGCCCTGATGCAGGTGAACACCCAGTTTGCCTGTGCAGCCAACCCCAGAACAGGCCACGAATACCGTCTGGACAGTTCCGAAAAGGCCACGACTCCCAAAAAGGTAGTCGTTGTGGGCGGTGGCCCTGCAGGTATGAGGGCTGCCATCACCGCAGCCCAGAGAGGACACAGTGTCACTCTTTTTGAAAAGACCGATGCTCTGGGTGGGTTGCTGAAATTCACCGACTATGACAGCCTGAAGATCGACCTGCGCAGATACAAAGACTGGTTGCTGACCATGATTGCGAAGCTGGATATCCGGCTGCACATGAACACCGAAGCCACAGCCGATAGAATCATGGCCTTGAAGCCCGATGCACTTATCATTGCCGTGGGTTCCGTACCGGCAGTTTTCCCCATCGAAGGTATCGACGGCGTCAACGTATGCCATGCCACCGCAGCTTACACCGAAACGGAAGCTCTTGCAGATGAAATCGCCATCATCGGCGGCGGTCTTGTGGGCTGTGAAACTGCACTGTATATGGCGGAGCAAGGTAAAAAAGTGACCATTATCGAAATGCAAAACA
>JAZULX010000246.1:0-5846 GCA_045603325.1 Oscillospiraceae bacterium
TGCCATGTTGGGCATAGTGGCAAGAGATTCAATCTTGTGGCCAACGCCCACAGCAGCGGAGGCAGCTACGCCATACTGGTTGATAATGGCGGTGACAAAGGTCAGCGATACGCTCAACGACGCCATCTGAACAGCCACGGGGATACCCAGTTTCAGTATCAGCTTAACCTTTTCCGCCTGCAGTTTCAGGCTGCCAAAGGTGTATCCGGCGAAGAAGTTCCGGGCTTTGAGATACACAAAAGCAAAAACGCAGCAAAGGGCCTGAGACAATACGGTGGCAAGACCGGCACCCATGGCTTCCATCTTGAAGGTTCCCACAAAAAGGATGTCCAGCAGGATGTTCAGCATGGAGGTACCCGCCACAAAAATCATGGGGCTTTTTGAATCGCCCTGACCACGCAGAACGGCGCAGATTGCATTGTAAACAAACACGAAGAAAATGCCGCCCAGAGTCACCATCAGGTAACCTGATGCCTGATCGAAGGCTTCGGCAGGAGTGTTGAGCAGTTTCAGCAGCCAGTCGCAGCAGCTGTAGCCCAAAACCGCCATTGCAACGGCGCCGATAAGGGCGATGGTGAAGGTGTTGCCAACGGTTTTTATAAGCTCATCGGTCTTTTTTGCACCGGCGTACTGGGCAATGAGTATGTTGGCGCCGGTGGTGATGCCCATGCAGATAAGGGTGAAGATCATCATCACCTGAGAGCCGATGGACACGCCGGAAAGTGCGGCACTGCCCACAAAACGTCCAACTATAAGGGCGTCGGCAACACCGTAGAGGGACTGGAGCAGGTTTGCCAGGAAAAAGGGCAGTGAGAATTTCCACAGCTGATGGCTGACGCTGCCTGTTGTCAGGTCGGTTCCGATTTTATTGTCCATTTTTGTTCTTCCTTTTCTTATTATCCATAATCTTTATTATTCTACTACAAATCACTCCGGATTGAAAGACTTTCAATGCGAAATATTGGCCGTCTCAGGGGATTTTGCCAAAAAAACACACGGCGGAAAACCCGCCGTGTGCTGTCAGTCAAATGCTTTCACATCTATGTCATAATATCCGTCTTCCAGTGCAAATTCCAGCTCATTTCCCCAAGTTTCCATGTCCTGTTCAAACAGTGCATATGCCACGCAGTGACGCAGGGTAAATCCGCCGTCGTTTTTTGCTTCGTCTGGGGTAAGGGGAAGTCTTTGGATGATGTAAAGCTCGTTTGGCCCTTCCAGAACTCCGCTTATCTCACCGACAGACAGGGCTGCATAGCCCCGGTCGAAGGCATCGCCCAGGTATCCGCTGCCGAAAAGCTGACCTTGGGGAAAGATTGTGGAGTTCAGGGTTGTATACTGACTGTATTCATCCATCAGTTCATCAAACAGTGCATCACTGTCATCCGAAGCCGTCAGCCGAGCCGACAGCTCATCCATCAGCTGTCTGTTTTCTTCCGTGTCCTCCACGCAGATAAACTTGACGCACATATATCCGTTTTCCTCTGCAAAGGCAGCCACGGTATCGTCATCACACAGCTCTCCCTGACTGCCGTAAAGGGCGGCAAAAACGCTGTCTGTCAAAAATCCCATTTCCTGCAGGAAGCGGAAATTTTCCACGGTATTGTAGGATTCTTCCACCATTCGGCGGTATTCGCCGGCACCGTAGATTGTTTCGCCGTTGGCTAAGGTCTCGTCAATGGCAGCCTCCTGTTCGGATGTCATCCCACATCCCAGTTCCTCTGCCTTTTTCTCAAGTCCCCGGTGGTTTTTCGACAGGGAAACGGCATAGTCCAGGAAATATTCTTCCAGCGGCTTGCCATCCTGCATGACGTTCCAGTCGGTGATTTTTTCAATTCCGTTGGCTGATTTATAGTAGTCGGAAATATACGCTAAGTAATAACTGAATTCCGCCAAGCCCACCGGCTGACCCTCCACCGTCAGAATAACGGTATCTCCGGTCTGTTCCTGAGTTTGGGCAGGATCCTGAATCTCCGGTTCTTTCGCCGGTTCGGCTGCGCATCCGCTCAGCAGCCCAAGGCACACCAGCAGCAGCAATAATTTCTTCATCATTTTTCCTCGATTTTTGGAATTTTCCTTGAAATTCACAGGGATATATACGATAATATTTAGAGGTCGGAAAATTGTTCATCGGCCTTTGCCGTGCATCCGGAAAGAATGCGCTCTCAGCCCTCTCCGCTCATGGACTGCTTTGCCATTTCCACAAACCGTTTTGCCGCTGCGGAAAGGGAAATGTTTTCAAGATAGCACACACCTACACCTCTGCGGGGTACAGGCTGATCCAGATCTATCTCAAACAGCTCTCCGCTTTCCAGCGCATCGCCAAGAAATTCCCGAACCACGCAGGCTACGCCAAGGCCGATTCTGGAATAGTCCACCAACAGGTCATGGGCACTCATCTCTATCTCGGGAGTAAGCACTATGCCGCCGGAAGCAAAATGACGGTCTACCCAGTGGCGGGAGTTAGAGCTTTGCTCCAGCATGATAAGGGGTCTGGCAGCAACCTCCGACATGGATACTTTGTGACCTTTCAGGTCTGAGTATTTTTTGCCTGCAATGAATACATCATGCACCGGCATGCACTCTTCAAACAGCACCCCTTCTGCCGACAGCGGCATGTTGACAAAGCCAATATCGATTTTGCCCTCTTTCAGCAGTTTCAGGGTTTTGCCGGAAGTTCTGTTGGTGATGGATATGGCAACATCGGGGAACTTTTCGTGGAACTCTTCCACCAGAGGCAGCAGGAACACCTTTGTGAGCGTATCGTTGGCTCCAATCCGCAGTTCACCCGCTCCAAGGTCGTTCAGCTTTGATATGCGCCGTTCACCGGATTTTATGAGGCTCAGCGCAGAACTGATGTAGCCCCAGAGTATCTGCCCTTCCTGAGTCAGAGAAATGCCTTTCGACCCACGGACGAACAGCTTTGTGCCCAGGGCTTCCTCCAGCTGGCGGATAGACTGGCTTACCGCAGGCTGGCTTATATACATCTCTCGTGCGGCTCCGGAAAAGCTCTTTACCCTTGCCACAGCATCAAATATTTTATAAAGCTCCAGATTGACTTCCATGGTTCAGCCCCCTATAAGCGTTGATTATATATTAGCATTATACCCTATTATTTTGATTATGGCAAGAAAATATTGAAATATTTGAAAGGAGAATAATATGAAACACCCCTACAGTCACGTTATATCCCCTCTTAAAATCGGCAACGTGGTCATCAAGAACCGCCTTATGATGACCAAGGCCATCTCTCAGGAGCTTCAGGGCCCCGAAAGTTTCCCTGCCGAATCCACCATCAAATACTGCGCTGATGCCGCCAAAAACGGTGCCGCCATCGTCACCTGCACTCCCGGAGCTTTCCCCGAAGTCAGAGGCGGCAGATTTGCCAGCATCATTGAGACGGAAAACCGCCGTGTTCAGAGCTATTACGGCAAGATGATCGACCGTATCCACGCTTACGGCAGCCTTGCATCTGCTTCCATGCAGAGCTTTATGCCTGAAAAGTACAACATTTCCGATGTCCGCAACCCCGACCTTATTCCCAAAGTGCATCACGGTCCTCCTCCCGGAGAACCCGTACCCGAGATGACAAAGGAAGGCATTGCCGAGTTCATCGAAATGTTTACCCGTCACTGCGTATACCTGAAAAACATCGGTTTCGACATGATCAACGTATATATGTGCTACAACGCATGTATGCTGGCAAAAACCATGTCTCCCCTGTACAACCAGCGCGTTGACGAATACGGCGGCAGCATCGAAAACCGCGCCCGTCTTGTCAAGGAACTGTTTACCGCCATCAAGGAAGCCTGCGGCCCCGATTTCCTCATCGAAGCCCAGATGTCCTATGACGAGCCCGGCGGCTACACCATGGACGATTTTATCGAGTTCCTGCGTCAGTGGGAAGGCCTTATCGATATCGTTCAGATCCGTACCGGCGACAGCGGTCTGACCCATCCCACCACCTATTCCATGGTCAAGGAAGCTCCCCACACTCTGAAAGCTGCCGAAGCCGTCAAGAAAGCCGGCATCAAGGTCATCACCTGTCCCGTTGGCGGTTTCCAGAGCCTTGAGCTGATGGAAAGCTTTATTGCCGACGGCAAGTGCGATATGATCGGCATGGGCCGCGGTTTCATCTGCGATCCCGAGCTGGGCAAAAAGATGTACGCCGGCAAGGGCGAGGATGTCCGTCCCTGCCTCCGCTGCGACAAGTGCCACGGTGCTGTCTGCTCCATGAACCCCAAAATGGGTCTTGCCCACGTTTGGGACGATATGTTTGAAGCTCCCGAAAAGGTCAAGAAAGTTGCCGTTATCGGCGGCGGCCCCTCCGGCATGCAGGCTGCCATCACTGCCGCTGACCGCGGTCATCAGGTGGTGCTGTTCGAAAAGGCCGACAGGCTGGGCGGTCAGCTGCTTCACGCAGATTACATCCCCGCAAAATGGGCTGTAAAGGACGTTAAGGATTACCTCATCCGTCAGGTTGAAAAGCGCCCTATCGAAGTCCGCCTCAACACTCTTGCCACCGCCGCAGACATCGAAGCCATGGATTTCGACGCCGTTATTGCAGGCTGCGGTTCCGTTCCTGCCGAAGTACCGGTTGAAGGCGGCTGCGCCGAATATGTCTGGTCTCCCATGACCGTGTTCGGTCACGAGGCAGAACTTGGCAAGAAGGTCGTCATCGTCGGCGGCACCATCATGTGCTGTGACGCTGCGCTGTATCTCGCAGCCCACGGTCACGAAGTCACCGTCATTACCCGTAACCGCATGATGGCTCACGACCACGTTACCCACGGACGTGACGGCACCATGGATTATCTCTATTCTGTCCCCGGTATCACCTACATAACCGAAGGCACCACCACTTTAGTTGAAAAGGACAGCATCACCTACACCGATAAGGAAGGCAAATCCATCAAGCTGGAAGCCGACAGCATTGTGTTCCATGCAGGACGCAAGGCTCTGGTTGACGAAGCCTTTGCCTTTGCAGGCATCGCTCCCGAATTCAAGATCGTCGGCGACTGCAACCGTCAGCTCAACGACCTGTGGCTGTTCCACGACCTGGAACCCAAAGCCAGAAAGGTCGAGCCCGATATCCGCCAGAGCATCTACACCGGCTACACCGCAGCAATGAGCATTTAAATGCAATTAATAATTAAAAATTAATAATTAATATTACTTATTCAAAAGCATTCTGCGTTACAAGGAACATTGTTCTCTTATGCTGTATACAAAACATCAGGAACAACATTCCATACGACGCTGTTTCATGGCTTTGCGATTATTAATTGTTCACTATTAATTATTAATTAAAACCGGAGGTTTTCCCATGCACATCCCATCTTCCACCCTGGATAAGGTAGACATCATCCCCTTTTACGATGCACTGGCTCAGGCAGAGCTGCCCCAGCCGGATTACGACTGCAAAAAATGGCTGTATGTCCCCTGTGAGTATTCGGAATACCGTTACATATTGGGCACCAGAGGCAGCAATCCCCTTATCTGCATCGGCATCAATCCATCCACTGCCCGGCCGGACGATCTTGACAACACTCTTAAGTCCACCGCCCGCATTGCCGACGGCAACGGATTTGAAAGTTGGCTGATGTTCAACGTCTATCCCCAGCGGGCCACCGACCCAAACTCCATGGACAAGGAGCTGGATATGCGCGCTCATCGGGAGAATATGGCAGCCTGGGAATATGTGCTGAAAAACTGCTCCGAACCTCCTGCTGTGTGGGCTGCCTGGGGAGCCATCATCGAAAAGCGGAAATATCTGAAAACCTGTCTGAAAGATATGCTGGAAATCGGCCAGCGGTACGGCGCAAACTGGTACCGGGCCGGAAAAATAT
>JAZULX010000247.1:0-4007 GCA_045603325.1 Oscillospiraceae bacterium
GGGACTGCTGGCTCAAAACGGTATTGTCACACGAGTGAACTGCAAGGCTGCTGAGGTAACGAAGGACGGGGTTTTGCTGGACAGCGGTGAGCTTATCCCCTGCGCAAAATCCATAATTGCCACAGGTGTCCGGCCGCTTACCGAGCAAGCAGAGGCTTTCAGAGGTATTTCTCCCCTGTTTTTCAACATTGGCGACAGCTATGAGCCGGGAACCATCCGGGAAGCTGTATTCTCCGGTCACTGGGCAGCAATGTTTTGAGTAATTAATAATTAAAAATTAATAGGCATAATGCGGTGCGCTGTGCGTAATCGGCGGGACGTCCGGGGGCCGTCCCCTACGGTATGATACGTTGCGTTCTGCAATCTCACTTTCTGACAAAAATCCCCCTTGCGACGTTTATCGCAAGGGGGATTGGCATATCGATTTTACTTTACAGGTGCAAATTCAACAGCGATGGAGTGGTCGGCAGTAACTTCGGAGAAGGTATACTTCAGGGTCAGGGGTACGGAAACGCCGTCCACGGTGATCTTGTTGATGGTGTAACCGGTCTGGGGAACGATGTTGATCTCGGCACCGGCGCCATTGACTACTTCAACGGTCAGATAGCTGACGACCTTATTGTCGGTGAACTTGGCATCAGCGGAGCTTACGCCGCCGCCCTGATTGGTGATGGCAGTAATCTTGTGGGTATCAGCGCTGACGGTGCCCAGGTCATAGCTGCCGTGGATGGTGCAGGCATGCTTGCCGCAGCCTTCGTAAAGGCAGGGAACATGGCCGCAGGCTCCCAAATCACCGCGGTAGATCTTTACATAGTAGGTGTTGGTAAGATCGGTGGGCCTGAACATGGGATACCACTTATAATATGCAGGATATACGGGCTTCTGAGGTTCATCCTTGGGAGGTGCCTTTTCAGGCTCGGGCTTGGGTTCAGGTCCAGGCTTGAGTTCTCGTTCTCCCTTAGGTTCTTCCTTAGGCTGTTCGACGGTCTTGGGAGGCTCGACAGGCTTGGTAACAGCAGGAGAAAAATACTTTGCCCAGTACAGAGCAGGATTGTAGTTTGAGGTAACGGTTACTTTGAAGGTGTTCCAGCCTTCTGCAAGAGAAACTACATATTCTCCGTTAATTTTGCTGACGGTCTTGCCGTCTACGGTAACCTTTACATAGCACTGGCTGGTGGTATCAACATCGATAACGGCTTTTTCTGTATCGCTGTCAACATAAGCGGTCAGGGTTTTGCCGCTTTCGCTCTTGCAGCAAAGGCCATCAGAAACCACATCAACATCTGCGGTAGCTTTGTCATAATAGTAATAGTATCTGTAGCTGGGTGCGGGTGCAGGTGCGAGAGCGGGAGCCATCGCAGAAGCGAATACGCAGCAGACAGATACGATCATTGCCACTGTGAGCAGCAGAGAAACGATTCTCTTCTTCATTTTGTTTTCCTCCAATTTCAACATAATTTGCACTTTTTATGTCATCTTTCATGATACACCATTCAGTCATAATTTGTCAAACATTATAATACAATCTCCTGTACTGATTTTTTAATAATTGGCAGGAGGTTATTGTATGCAGCATCAGATCCCCGGCAAAAGCCGTCACGAAAGACCAATCGACGCATATTTCATCGGTTCCGGAAGAATCCGGGTGCTTATCAATGGTGCCCATCACGCCAACGAATGGATAACTTCCATGATACTGCGAAGGTATTTACTAGATTATGTAAACCAAAACGTACAGCTGTGTGCAGTCCCTCAGGTAAATCCCGATGGGGTTGCATTGGTAACCGGAAAAGCCACAAAGGAGGAAACCGATGCCGCTAGGCGAATCGCTCTCCAATACCCACACATACCATTCCCTTTTGGCTGGAAATCCAATCTCAGTGGCGTTGATTTGAACCTCAACTATCCTGCAGGGTGGGAAAAAGCAGTTGAGATCAAAGCAGCTTCGGGAGTTTCCTCACCCGCTCCGAGGGATTATCCCGGTCCTTATCCTCTTTCCGAGCCGGAAACACAGACTATGGTTTCCCTGACCGACTCATTTGACCCTCATATGACCATATCTTTCCACACTCAGGGTATGGAGATATACTATAGGTATATGGATATGGAGCCGGAGTGTTCAAGGCTCATAGCCCGGCAGGCTGCAGATGCTTCGGGATACCTCATTGCCGATGTGCCTGATGTTTCAGGACATGCGGGATACAAGGACTGGTTTATCAAAACATACCGCAGACCCGGTCTGACGGTGGAAGCCGGTATCGGCGAAAACCCTCTGGAAATTGCTCAGTTTGAAGAGGTATACCGCTGTTGCCGCCTTTTGATAGATGCCGCCATCGACTCCCTTTGTAGACAGCTTTGAGGGTTTGTGGTAAAATATTGCTGCATGGATGGTATGTTGGCCTCACATGCACAAACAGCTCCCTCTGATGAGGGAGCTGTCAGCGAAGCTGACTGAGGGAGAGATAATAACACCATCAATGTATTCTTCTCTCCCTCCGGCCCTTCGGGCCACCTCCCTCATCAGAGGGAGGTACAGCGCATTCTGCATAAATTCCAGACTTCTGCAATTGAAGAAAGGACTCAACGCCAATGACAAATCTTCTTGTAAAACTCTTTATAAAAGACCCGGACAATGTTCTGTCCGGCACTGTCCGCTCTGCCTACGGAAAGCTTGCCGGTATTGTGGGCATAGTTTGCAACATTATATTATTTATTGCAAAACTCGTGGCAGGTCTGCTGTTTGGCAGCGTGTCCGTCACGGCCGATGCAGTCAACAACCTGTCTGACGCTTCTTCCTCCGTGGTAACGCTTATCGGATTCAAACTTGGCGAAAAACCTGCCGACAAGGATCACCCTTTCGGCCACGCCAGAATGGAGTATCTGTCCGGACTGGCCGTGGCTGTGATGATACTTGTTATCGGCGTTGAGCTGATTAAAACCTCAGTTGACAAGATCATTCATCCCACACAGGTGGAATTCACCGTACTTACCGCCGTCGTGCTGGCAGGCTCCATTGCCATGAAGCTGTGGATGTCGGTTTTCAACAAAACTCTGGGCAAAAGGATTTCATCTTCTGCCCTTGAAGCCACATCTGCCGACTGCCGGAACGACGTACTGTCCACCGGCGTAGTACTGCTGGCCGGCATTATTTCCACAGTGTTTGATGCGAGCATCGATGGCTGGGCAGGTCTGCTGGTGGCTGTATTCATTATAATAAGCGGCATCGGCATAGCCAAAGAAACCATCGACCCAATCCTTGGTGCTGCTCCCGACGAAGGTCTGGTAAACTGTGTCCGTCAGAAGGTGGAGTCCTATGACAATATTCTGGGTATGCACGACCTTTACATCCACGACTACGGCCCCGGCAGACGCTTTGCATCCTGCCATGTGGAGATCGACAGGAATCTTGATCCCCTCATCGCCCACGACCTTATCGACAACATTGAACGCTGCTTCTCTGAGGAAGATAACCTGCAGCTTGTTATACATTATGATCCTGTGGTGACCGACGACGAAGAGCTGAACACAATGAAGGAAGTTGTGCTGAACAAAATCCACAGCATCGATCCCCGGCTGAGCATCCATGATTTCCGCATGGTGCGCGGTATCGATCATACCAACCTGATTTTCGACATGGTCATTCCCTCTGAGTATCAGTGCAGCACCATTGAGCTGACAGCTCAGATCAACGAAGCCGTTCAGATGGGCGACATGAAGTATTACGCTGTAATAGATTACGATATTGAGTATTTTAATTAATTCTTAAATCGAAATGCCAACCTGAGCGATAACGCCTAACGTGGCGTATTACGCCGACTACGCACAGCCCCTCTGTCATTGCGAGGAGATGCGTAAGCATCGACGTGGCAATCCGTTTTCTTTTTACGGATTCTCACGTCGCTTCGCTCCTCAGAATGACACCTGTAACGCAACGTATTACACTGTAGGGAACGACGTCCTCGTCGTTCCGCATTGGGCCATCGAGGACGCCGACCCCTACGGCGAAC
>JAZULX010000248.1:0-4095 GCA_045603325.1 Oscillospiraceae bacterium
AGGCTTCCGGTTTCGGACGCAGGTTTGCCAAGTGCGGAGGTCTGGCAGAAGCCGTGGCACAGGGTCTGAAAGAGCATAAGGATCTTGACTTTGTATATAAACCCGTGTCCTGCAACGGTCTTGATGAATGCATCAAGGTACTGACCAAAGCTTCAAAAAGCCTGCCTATCGGCAACTTTATCGAAGGCATGGCCTGTGTAGGCGGATGCGTGGGCGGTGCAGGCTGCCTGACTCATGCCGAAAAGAACCGTGTGGCCGTTGAAAAACACGGCGATGCCGCATCCATCCAGAATATTACGGAATCGGTAATCACCTACGAAACCGAAGGTGACCAGCTGCTGTAAATACCCTGACCACAAACATAAAGAACCGTGAAAAACACACTCGTTTTTCACGGTTCTTTTGTTGTTAATTGCTTCCCCGAATTTCGGTCAAATCCGGGTCGGATGGTTCGCTCATGGCGGGAGGCTTGGACGGGTCGCGGTGCATAAGGCCTTCCTTGACTTCCGGATAAGCCAGCGGCTCAATAAGCAGGGAACTCATGGCGGTGGCGATATACATGTCGGTACGGGTCCAAAGCTCAAAAGCGGCATTTACGGAGCACCACTGGAACACAAGACCTCTGACCAGCACGAACAGATACTCGCATATCTCGGTTGCAGGCATACGGCGGGAAATTTCGCCGGCTTCCTGACCTTCGGAGATGATACCCACCAGCACCTTCTGCATGGGTCTTGTCCTGGCAAACCAGATATTGCTGGTGCTGAACAGCATGCATATGGTGTCGAAACTGGAATCCATCAGCATGGCGCTGTAGAGCTTGAAGTAGCAGCGAATTTTGTCCATATAAGTTTCGCCGGTGATTTTTGGAGCCAGATCTTTTGTGAAATGGTTATCCATATTGCGGAAAAACTCAAAGAGAATATCGTTTTTGGAGTTGAAATAGCTGTAAAATGTGCCGATAGACACACCACTGTGTTTGCAGATGTCGCGAATGGTAGCGTTTTCAAAGCCGCGTTCGGCAAGAATATCCAGTGCGCTGTGATAAATACGGTCTTTTGTTCTGGCGGATTTAGGCGTCTTGCCAACCGGCTTGACTTCGATTTCGTAATTCATGGCAGCTCCTTTCGGTTATCCCTAACCTTCGATAACTTCTGTAATGGTGTCCAGCATCCAGTCCATATTCTGGATTTCAATCAAAGACGGTGTGTCGTCCTTTTCAACTCTGAGAACGCCGTCACGGTCGGTAAGCGGACCTTCAAAGGGATGGATCTGACCGGTGACAACGAGGTTTCTGAAAATCTTCAGCAGTTTAACGGCATTGTGACCCATAAAAGCATCCACACCGTAAACGTCGATAATTCCGGTGTTCATACCCCAGCCAAAATGAACGGCGCTGTCAAAACCGCTTCGGGTGATGTCCAGAATACTGTTCTTTGTGGTAAAGCTGTCGCCCACGATCTGGTCGTAGAAAGCAGACCAGTCCAGAGCAATGGCGCCAAGGCTTTCCTCGGGATAGCCCGTATTGCGTTCCAGCTTGAATACCTGGGCATAAACTCCCGGGAACGCCTTTCTGACCAGGGGAGTGTTCAGCTGATGCAGGCAAAGAGCGATATCAACGCCTGCCTGAGCCAGCTTACGGCGAGCGGCAATATGCTCGCTGGGCTTGTAATCCGTGTGGGACTGGATAAAGTTGACCACTTTGGCATGGGGATTGACAAGCTGAGCGCCGAGGGCAAAGGCGTTGACATTGAAAGTCAGATCCTTGTGGAATCTTGCGCTGGTCATGTAACCCACAATATTTGACTTGGTCATGGCACCTGCCACAACACCGCAGAGGAAAACAGCTTCCTGCTGCTTGGCAAAGTAGGTCATCATGTTTTTCTGAGGCTGAGCAATGTCGCAGTTCAGAATGGTCTTGTCGGGGTTTTCGAGACTGAGGCGCAAAGATGCAGAAGACATGTTGGGGCTGGTGGTAAACAGGATATCCGGCTTTTGCTCCATCAGTTCGCAGATGGCCTTGTAGCTGCCCTGTTCATATATACCGCTTTTAGATATTATGTCAACCTTGTCGCCCATTTTCTTCTGCAGACGCAGCATGGCAACGTAATGGGAGTGGCTCCACAGAGAATGGGCAGGGTCGCCTTCGAAGGCAAAGGCGATTTTCAGCTTGGAAGGACGTTTGGAGAAGAAGGACAGGGGAGACTTCTCGTCATTCTGCTTCATCTCAACGGTGTTGGTGTCGTTCACATCCTTCAAAGACAGGAGCTTGAACTGAGATTCGCAGCTTTTTACCCGGTCGGAAATGCCGGAAACAGGAGTGTTGGGGTGGAAACCGTAAATCTCGGTAAACTCAAGAAATGCATCGCCGGAGGTTATGGGAATGCTGCCGAAACCGCAGGACTTGTATGCCAGACGGAAGGTTTTGAACGCAGAGTTGATAAGCTCCTCAATACTGTCGGGGTTTTCGGGGTGCTTGACCTTGTATTGCTCAACGATCTGCACAAGGCGGGTAAAGCTGCCTGTGTGGGAAAACCACAGGTTGTCGAAAGAAGCACGCCTGTCGAAATCCAGGAACTCGTAATAACGGGTAACCAGCGAATTACTTTCGTCACGCTTGGGAATGATTCTTGTGACTCTGGCATAAGCGGAAGCAGCACCGCAGTATTTCAGCACGCTTATACGCTTGTTGCCTTCCAGAGCAAAATAACGGTTAATGTATTCGTAAACCTTGATAGGCTCGCGGATACCTTCATCAATATGGGAGTTGTAAAGCTTTTTCCACTTGGCGCCAAACTCTGTGTTTTCTGCCAGCAGAGGCATGAAGTTGCCTGCAAAAGCGTTGCTTCTGGCAGAGGTACGGGTACCTATGATTTTTTCGATGGGTATCTCACGGTTGCCAAGGTTCAGTTCGGAAACGATTTCGACGTCTTTGATAAGATCATCGAGAACAACAAGGTAACCGTTATAGGCATTGCCTTCGTTTTCGGACTGATATTTTTTGCCCAACTGACGGGCTTGTTTATAGTGTTGACTGCTGTCGTGGTCGGACATGGAATGACCTCCCTCGTTGGAATTTGATTATGATATAGTCATTATACCACAGCCGTTAGATTTTGCAATCCGCTCTTGACAATCTCTGACGATAATTATATAATCAAAACTGTCTCAAATGAGACAAAAGGCGGTGATTTGCCAATGACTGGAATTGAAAAAACAGAATACGAGCTGATTCAAAACACCTTTGTGTTCAGCGGTGCATCGGAAGAAGTCCTGAAAGCTGCGCTTTTGGACGACGAGTGCATCAAAAGAAGCTACCTCAAGGGTGACTGCGTTTTCAGCCCGGCGGAGTATTTCAAAGCATTGGGAATACTCATAAGCGGCAGCATTCAGGTCAGCAAAGAAACTGCCGACGGTCATCGGCTTGCCATCAGCAGGCTTGGCAGGGGAGACGTGTTTGGCGCTGCAGCCATATTCAACGATCTCGACAGCTTTGCCACCACGCTGACAGCTCTGCAGGACAGTACAGTGATATTTTTCCCCGAAAGCCTCATAAAACGCATGATGGCAGAGGATTTCACCATTGCGGAAAACTATATCCGCTACCAGTCCGGCAGGATACGGTTTTTGAGCAGCAAGATAGACGGCCTTTCCGCCGGCAGTGCGGAAAACCGCCTTGCAAAATACATGCTTGAAAACACCACCGACTCCGGCACAGTGGCCGCCAGCATGACCGAACTGGCTCAGATGCTGAACATTGGCAGAGCATCGCTGTATCGTGCCATAGACGCATTGTGCCAATCCGGCGCTGTTAAAAAAGAGGGAAAAAAACTCGTTATTGCAGACGCCGAAAAACTGGAAAGATTAAATCAGTGAAACAGGAGAACAAAAGATGAAAAAAATTATGTCAACCATACTGATCGTTGCCATGCTGCTGGCTCTGGCTTCGTGTGCAGCTAAAACAGAGCAGGAAACCGTGTCCCCGGAACCTGAGCAGATTAAGGAAACCGTTGTGGAAGAACCCGTTGAAGAACCGGTTGCCGAACCCGCAGAGAAAGTTGCCGTCAAGGTAGCCGCCATGAAGGGCAAGTCGGA
>JAZULX010000249.1:0-3391 GCA_045603325.1 Oscillospiraceae bacterium
CTCCCCTGACAAGGGGAGCCGGGACGAAAGCGTAATAAGATGGGGATTACTCAGCTGCTTTGCAGATATCGAAATGACAGCAATGGTTGGCGCAAAAAAAACGTCACCGCCCGATGGTGAGCGGTGGCGCTGCTTATCAGAAATCAAGGGTTGCGAAATAATCCTCGGGAGTTTCAGCTCTGCGGATCATTCTTGTGGATCCGTCTTCACAAAGAAGGATCTCTGCGCTTCTGAGCTTGCCGTTGTAGTTGTAACCCATGGAGTGACCGTGAGCGCCGGTATCGTGGATGATGATGAGGTCGCCAATGTCTATCTTGGGCAGGTCTCGGTCAACAGCAAACTTGTCGTTATTCTCGCAAAGGCCGCCGGTAACGTCGTACACATGGTCGCTGGGAGCGTTTTCCTTGCCGGAAACGGTGATGTGATGATATGCACCGTACATGGCAGGACGCATCAGGTCGCAGGCGCAGGCATCAAGACCGATGTATTCTTTGTGGATATGTTTTTCGTGGATAGCAGTGGAGACGAGACATCCGTAGGGTCCAAGCATGAAGCGGCCCATTTCGGTGCAGATGCTGATATCGCCCATACCTGCGGGCACAAGGATCTCCTCAAAGGCTTTTCTCACACCTTCGCCGATAGCTTCGATGTTGCAGGGTTCCTGAAGCGGACGATAGGGGATACCTACACCGCCTGACAGGTTGATGAACTTGATGTGAGCACCGGTTTCACGGTGAAGCTCCACAGCAGTCTTGAACAGCAGAGCCGCCAGAGTGGGATAATAGTCGTTGGCAGTGGTGTTGCTGGCCAGGAAAGCATGAATGCCGAAATGCTTGACGCCTTTTTCCATCATCAGTCGGAACGCGCTGGCCATCTGACCTCTGGTCATGCCGTACTTGGCATCGCCGGGAGAGTCCATGATGGTGTTGCCCAGTTCGAAGTAACCGCCGGGATTGAAACGGCATGAAACTGTTTCGGGCAGGGGGCCTACGTTCTTTTCGTAATAGGGGATATGGGTGATATCGTCGAAATTGATGATGGCGTTCAGCTGGGCTGCCTTCTTAAAATCCTCCACAGGAGTGGCGTTGGAGGAGAACATTATCTCATCGCCGCTGATACCGATTCTTTCGCAGAGCATAAGCTCGGTCAGGGAAGAACAGTCTGCTCCGCAGCCTTCTTCGCGCAGTATCTGCATCAAAGAGGGGTTGGGAGTGGCTTTGATGGCAAAATATTCCTTGAAGCCCTTGTTCCAGGAAAAGGCCTTGTAAACTCTGCGGGCGTTTTCACGGATACCTTTTTCGTCGTAAAGGTGGAACGGGGTTGGGTATTTTGCAACGATTTCCTTGAGTTGTTCGTTATTAACAAAGGGTGTTTTGATCATTTTCAATCATTCCTTGCGGTTGCGGATTAGAAGTCGGCGTTGCCGACGGTACGAGGATGGGGCAGAACGTCGCGGATGTTGGAAATGCCGGTGAGGTACATAACCAGACGCTCGAAACCCAGACCGAAACCGGCGTGTTTGGTGCCGCCGTAACGGCGAAGGTCGAGATACCACCAGTAATCTTCGGGGTTCAGTCCCATTTCGTTCATGCGGGCTTCCAGAATATCCAGACGTTCCTCACGCTGGCTGCCGCCAATGATTTCACCAATGCCGGGAACAAGCAGGTCAACTGCGGCAACGGTCTTGCCGTCGTCGTTCATGCGCATATAGAAAGCTTTGATGTCCTTGGGATAGTCGGTTACGAAAACAGGACAGCCAAAATGCTTTTCAGTCAGATAACG
Organism: Oscillospiraceae bacterium; assembly: GCA_045603325.1. Classification (GTDB taxonomy): domain Bacteria; phylum Bacillota; class Clostridia; order Oscillospirales; family Oscillospiraceae; genus SIG469. The sequence continues at coordinate 1,783 of JAZULX010000249.1, forward strand.
TTCGTGCTCGGTTTGCAGGTCGCAGCCCCAGGATACGGGATATTCAAACACATCGCCTGCAGCTGCAAGGATTTCAACAGCTTCGGTATAGGTGACTCTTGCAAAGTCAGAGTTGACGATGTGGGTAAGGCGTTCCAGCAGACCCTTGTCCATGAACTGGTTGAAGAATTCGATTTCAGCGGGGCATTTTTCCAGAACGGTGGCAATAACGTGCTTTATCATGGCCTGAGCCATTTCCATGTCGTCCTCAAGGTCGGCAAAGGCGATCTCGGGCTCGATCATCCAGAACTCGGCAGCGTGACGCTGAGTGTTGGAGTTCTCTGCACGGAAAGTGGGGCCGAAGGTATATACCTTGCCGAAAGCCATGGCAAAGCTTTCTGCGTTCAGCTGACCGGAAACAGTCAGGTTGGCAGGTTTGCCGAAGAAGTCCTGGGTGAAATCCACCTGCCCGTCCTCGGTCATGGGAGGATCGGTGGGCTCAAGGGTAGTTACACGGAACATCTCGCCTGCACCTTCGCAGTCGCAGGCGGTGATGATGGGAGTGTGAACATAAACGAAACCCTGATCCTGGAAAAAGGTGTGGATTGCATGAGCGGCCACGGAACGGACACGGAAAGCAGCGGAGAAAGTGTTGGTTCTGGGACGCAGATGAGCGATGGTGCGCAGGAATTCAAGGGAGTGACGTTTCTTCTGGAGAGGATAATCGGGAGAAGAAGCGCCTTCGATTTCGATGATGGAAGCCTTCAACTCAAAGGGCTGCTTGGCTTCGGGGGTCACAACAAGTGTGCCGGAAACCACCAGAGCAGCACCTACGTTCTGCTTTGCGATCTCCTTATAGTTCTCAACAACGCCGTCTTCAAATACAACCTGCAGGTTTTTGAAATAACTGCCGTCGTTAAGCTCGATAAAACCAAAGGATTTCAGGTCACGGATGGTACGAACCCAACCGCCGACGGTGATCTGAGTTTTATCAAAGGCTTCGGGTGAAGCAAAAATCTCGGATACAAGAGTTCTCTTCATTATTTACAATCCTTCCAATGACGGCCTATTTGCGGCCGATATCTTTGCGGTAATGGGCATTTTCAAAGCTGATGCAGTCAACGCCTTTGTACGCCTGAGTAATAGCAGCACTCAGATTGTCGCCAAGGGCGGTAACGCCGATAACACGACCGCCGGAGGTGAGATACTGACCATCTTCCAGTTTAGTTCCGGCGTGGAACACGGTTACATCTTCGGGAACGGAGTCAAGTCCGCTGATGGGATAGCCGGTATTATACTTCTGGGGATAACCGCCGCTGGCCATAACAACGCAGCATGCAGATTTATTTTTCCAGCGAATGTCGATCTTATCCAGAGTGCCGTCCACAACGGCTTCAAAGATGTCCATAATATCGCTGTCCAGCAGAGAAAGCACTGCCTGGGTTTCGGGATCGCCGAAACGGGCGTTGTACTCAACGACTCTGGGGCCGTTGGGAGTGAGCATAAGACCAAAATAAATTACGCCCTTGAAGGGATAGCCTTCCTTTGCCATAGCGTCGATGGTGGGACGGAAAATTTCGTCCATACAGCGCTGAGCCACATCTTCGGTGTAGTAGGGCGAGGGTGATAT
>JAZULX010000250.1:0-1869 GCA_045603325.1 Oscillospiraceae bacterium
CGGGATCTTGTCTCCCAGTTCGTCGGTAAGGAGCCTCCAGCCATCCCAGTCGTCTTCTGCCATGCCGTCTTCGATGGAGATGATGGGATACTTTTCGCAGTAGTCCTTGTACTGAGCCACCAGATCGGCAGAGGATTTGACAGTGCCGGCCTTGGGCAGGTGGTACATGCCGTCTTCCTTGAACCAGTCTGAGGAAGCAACGTCCAGAGCGATGCGGATCTTACCGGTGTAACCGGCCTTGTCGATGGCTTTGACGATGAGTTTTAGGGCATCTTCGTCGTCGGAAAGGTCGGGAGCAAAGCCGCCTTCATCACCAACGGCAGTGGAGCCGCCCTCAGCGGAAATGACCTTTTTCAGGTTGTGGAAAACTTCGGCGCACATACGGAGAGCCTCTGCAAAGGACTCTGCACCCACGGGCATGACCATGTATTCCTGGATATCTACGTTGTTGGAGGCGTGAACGCCGCCGTTGAGAATGTTCATCATGGGAACTGGCAGGGTCTTGGCGTTGACGCCGCCGATATAGTTATACAGGCTGACACCCAGAGCTTCGGCTGCTGCTCTTGCGCAGGCCAGGGAGACTGCCAGAATGGCATTGGCACCAAGACGGGTCTTGTTGGGAGTTCCGTCCAGTTCGATCATAACAGCATCGATAGCAGCCTGATCCAGAACGTTCATGCCGATGATGGCTTCGGCGATTTCGGAGTTGACGTTTTCAACTGCCTTTTCAACGCCTTTGCCCATGTAGGCTTCGCCGCCGTCACGGAGTTCGCAGGCTTCGTGGATACCGGTGGATGCGCCGGAGGGCACCATGGCACGGCCCATAAAGCCGCCATCCAGATAAACTTCGGCTTCAACGGTGGGGTTGCCGCGGGAGTCGATGACCTGGCGGGCATGTACATCAATAATTTCGATAAAGTTTTTCATTTTAATATCTCCTGACAGACTTTCTGTGTATTCATCGGACCGTCCGGAGGCCGGTCCCTACAAAAAATTACTTACTGATTGGCTGCTTCGACAATAGCTGCAAACTTCTTAGCGTCCAATGATGCACCGCCGATAAGACCGCCGTCCACATCGGGCTGGGCAAGCAGCTCTGCTGCATTGTTCTCATTCATGGAGCCGCCGTACTGGATGGTGACGGAACGGGCAACTCTTGCGCCGTACATTTTGCGGATAACGGTGCGGATATGCTCACCCATACGGTTTGCTTCCTCGGGAGTGGCGGTAAGGCCTGTGCCAATGGCCCAGATGGGTTCGTAGGCAATTATCACCCGACGCAGGCTGGTGGGTTCAACGCCCTGCAGAGCCAGTTTTACCTGGGCGGCAACTATTTCCTGTTCCACACCTGCCTGACGCTGAACAAGCTCTTCGCCGACGCAGACTATGGGAGACAATCCGCCTTCAAGAACGGCCCGAACCTTTTTGGAAACATCCTCATCGGTTTCGCCGAAATACTTTCTTCTTTCGCTGTGACCGACAATGACGTACTTTACGCCAAGGCTTTTCAGCATGGGAACAGACACCTCACCGGTGTAAGCTCCGCTGGCTTCATAAAAAACGTTCTGCGCACCAACGGAAATTCGGCAGTCCCGGAACGCTTTTACTGCTGCGGCGATATCCACCGAAGGAACACACACAACTATATCGCACCAGCGGACACGCCCCACAAGAGATTTTATCTCTTCGGCGCAGGCTTTGGTTTCGTCCACGTCCTTGTTCATTTTCCAGTTGGCTGCTATTACCGTTTTGCGGTATTTTCTGTTCATTAATCGATACCTCTTTACATATCTTTATCCATAAGACATTCGATTCCGGGCAGGCTGTGACCGGCAAAGAAGTCCAGGGATGCGCCGCCGCCGGTGGAGA
>JAZULX010000251.1:0-7097 GCA_045603325.1 Oscillospiraceae bacterium
CATTTATTAGGGGTTAGGATATAGGATTTAGGGATTAGGGACGTTGACGCCCTGTTCCGTTTCAATATAGGAGATAAACCATGAGACTCGACAAATATCTGAAAGTTTCCCGCATTATCAAGCGCCGCACCGTAGCCAACGAAGCCTGCGACAATCAGCGCGTTACCGTCAACGGCAAACCCGCCAAAGCAGGTTACGAGGTCAAGATCGGCGACGTTATCGAAATCCGTTTCGGCGAAATACGCACCCGGGTAGAGGTTCTCAGCCTCAGTGAAAATCCCCGTAAAGAAGAAGCTGCCGCAATGTATAAGGAAATAAACTAAGAACTAATAGTGAATAACTAAGAACTGAGGAGTTCGGCAAAGCCGAACTTATTTAAAATACATTCGGCCACAGGCCGAATACACCAGTTCTTAACTATTAGTTATTAGTTTGTTCTATCCTCCCGTGCGTCTGCATATGCTTTACAAAGCATGTACAAGGGAGGATAAACTATGCCTGCATATGAACTTAACAAACCCCAGTCGGCAAACAACATAATTCTCGAAGACCGCACCAGACTCAGCGTGACCGGAGTGGAAGACGTGGACAGTTTTGACGAAACTGTTGTGGTGATGTACACCAGCGGCGGCACACTGGTGATTCGCGGCAGTGACCTTCGGCTGGAAAAACTCAGCCTTGACGTGGGCGAACTGGCCATCACAGGGAACATCGACTCCATGCAGTACGAGCATAGCGCAGGCGGCGGCTCGTTTCTTTCCCGCCTGTTTGGCTGATGGAGCTGCCCGTATCTCTCCAAAGCTGGCAGTTTTGCGCCTGTTTGCTGGCGGGTCTTGCACTGGCAGCGATTTATGATCTGCTGAAAATGCTGCGCAGACTTCTCCGCTGGCCATATTGGCCAATGGACATAATTTTTTGCTCGGTTTTGCTGCTGACCGTACCGGCACTGGCACTGTATGTGGGCGAAGGCGACTTTCGCCTGTTCTTTTTTCCCGCTTTGGTGCTGGGCGCAGTGTTCTGGTTTTTGACAATCAGTCCCCTTTTCTCGGCGGTAATGCTTTTTATTGGCGACATTTTCGGATTTGTGAAGAAATTATTGGCCGTTCCTTTGAATTTTCTGAAAAAGAAAATCAATTTTCTTTTCCAAAAGTCAAAAAATGTCTTTCAATTTATGAAAAAGTGTTATACAATAAAAAAGGTTACCATAACATCAGAAATCTTACGCCTGAAGAAAGGAGCCGGGAGAATTGGTACGTTCATCTTTAATAACAAAACTGGTCCTGCTGGCAGTGGCGATTTACGCAGTGGCGTCTCTCCTGTCCATGACAGGCAGGATCCAGGACGCTCAGGCAGAAAACGAAAGCCTGACCGCACAGGTGGAAGCCGCCAACCTGGAAAACGAAAGGCTCAGGCAAGAGATCGAGCAGTACAGTGAGGAAAGCACCGAGGATATCGCCCGGGATCAGTTGGGTCTGGTGTCTGAAGGCGAGATCCTTTTCTACGACGTAGGAAAGTAAACATATACATAATGGCTTAACGGAAAATACAAAGGAGGAAGCAGCGCAGCTGTATGGAGTTTTCAGTAGGAACTATCGTTGAAGGAAAAGTCACCGGCATAACCAAGTTCGGAGCATTTGTTTCGCTTGCGCCCAATAAGTCCGGTTTGGTACATATTTCGGAAGTTGCCAATACCTATGTAAATGATATATCCGAGCATCTTCAGGTCGGTCAGGAGGTCAAGGTCAAAATCCTCTCCATCGACGATAACGGACGGATAAACCTGTCTGTTAAAAAGGCTGTGGAGCAGCCTCAGCAAAGGCCTCAGCGTCAGAACGTCCAGCGGTCACAGCCCCGGTCATTCACCCCCGAACCCAAAGAGCCTGCAAGCTTTGAAGAAAAGCTCAAGCAGTTTATGGCGGATTCCGACAGCAAAATGTCCGGCATAAAGCAGTACTCCGACAGAAAAAGCTCCTCCCGAAGAAGAAAATAAACTAAAATATAATATGACAAGCTGTCATTTCGAACGCATGGTCAGCACCGCTGACTGTGCGGAGAAAGCCCCATCTTAAGGGAGTTGCGGAAAGGGATTTCCGCAACTCCCAATGATATTTTCCCTGACGGGAAAGTGAAATATTTCCGTTGGAAATGTGAAATATTGCTGACGCAATGTGATATATGCCTGCGGCATGTTGATGTATCACTTCGTGATAATTAAATATTTAAGGACGATATCCTCGGATACCGTCCTTTACATTAACATTTTCGTAGAAAATATATCACAGGCGAAGCCTATATCACACGCCGTAGACGTATTTCACAGATTTGCAAAGCAAATCTATATCGTTGTGAGTTGGGCATAATCCCTATGCCCAACTCACATAAGGAGGGGATACTCGCGGCGCAGTCCTGCGGACCGCACCTCAGGATGACAGCATAACCTGTTTAGTTGTCAGTGATAAGAAAAAAGACCATCAAATTATACATTGCCCGCACAATTGTGCCATTATTGGGTGGTAAAATCAGGCCAGGAAGAACGGCAAAGGCCAGTTGCTGTGCTCCTTTTGAGTTTCATCCCTCAATTTTGGTATTTCAAGTGCAAACAAAGGCGCCGTGGTTATCCACGGCGCTTTTGTTTTTTGACTTATTCTTCAATTGTTTCAATCAGGCCCGTTGCAATGATGGCTCCGTTGCCGGGCTTGTAATGTACGGTGGATTCGCCGCCGGAAATGGTGTTGGCCATGGAGACTTTCAGGTAGGCAGCCAGCTCGTAGGAATAAACAATGCCATCGCCGTTGTAGTCGGCGTTGAAACCGTTTTCAAAATGCAATGCGTGCAGCACAGCTCTTTCAAACAGGTTGTAGGTGGTCGAATCCATAACGACACCGTGGCTTTCCTCATCGGCACCGCAGGCGGTGATAACAACTATGCTGTCGTCATGGGCGGACTGCGGTATCAGGCAGCCGGAATAGCAGTTGCCGGCGATCAGCACCTTGGTGCCTTTGTATTTGGTGAGAAAATCGATAATTATGGAAAAATCATGCATTTCGTCAGTGAAAGTGTCTGTCAAGGCAATATTGTGTGCCTTTGTACCGTGGCCGGTCAGCAGCAGCACAGTCACGTCGTCTTCGTCTGCAAGGCTGAACACGGAATCCAGCGTTGCAAACAGTTCGTCTTTCAGCATGTTCATAGCGGAAGACGCTGCATAAGTTTTGTCATACACCTGCAGATACGGCAGCAACTCCAGGTATTCCCGGACGGCTACGGCAAACCTTTCGCCATCATAGCTTTCGGTTGCGTAGTCAGACATACCCACAGCCACTGCGCGGTAAACGGGGTCGATGACTTCCGGGGCAGGAGCGTTGTCACCCTCGATGCCTGCCCACATTCTTTCGATAATGGCCATGGCCTGCTCACGGGTCAAGTGACCAAGCGGGTCGAAGCTGACCTCGTTGCCTTCCATAAGACCGTAGTTGTAGGCATAAGTCACATAGGGAACTGCCCAATCGTCAATTTCCGAAACATCAACAAAGGGAGGCTCGGTTTCGGGCAGAGGCTGGGCCTTTTCCAGGGCAGACAGGAAAGAATACAGGATTTTTGCAGCTTCCTGACGGGATATGTAAGCGTAAGGGTCAAAAATTTCAGCGTTTCTGCCGTTGATGATGCCGAGATTATAGGCCTGATTAATGCTTTCGGCAAAGGGGTTTGTGTCTATATCGGTAAATCCTGCGGGACCATTCGGAGCATCTTCGCCGGTGATTTTTTCATAAGCCCGGCTGATGATGGCAGTAAACTCGGCTCGGGTGATGCTGGAAGTAAAGTCAGACATCAGAATTTCGGGGACGCTGTCACGGCTGTACAGGGTAAAAACCTCGGGCTGAGCCCACAGAGAGATGTCCGGGAACGCAAATACAGAAGCCTCGATAACCGGTTCCTCTGACAATTCAGGTTCACTGGGGGGTTCCGAAGAATCGGGCACTTCAATCAATATTGGTGTATCTGCTTCGGGAGGAGCCTCTGCAGCAACGCCCATGCAGGCAAGCATAGCCGAAACGGCAAGCAGGATGAGTATTTTTCGCATCAGTTTCATAAGAAACCTCCGATAATATCAAAGGGTATAGATGCATTTTACCCTAATTCGACAGACAATGCAATACATTCGGTTGACAGTTAATAATTAACAATATTGCATCGTAGGGTCACGGCGTGCCGTGACCGCTAACCGGATTAGGGAAGACGTAGCACAGCCTTTGGGGATTTCTCCATCACCGTTGGTGATGTTCGAAATGACAGCATAACAAAAAAAGACTGTTGCCGGAGCAACAGTCTTTTTTATATAAGCAAAAGCGATTCTTACTTACCGCCCATGCCCTTTGCAGCGAAGTAGGGGCCGCCGAACTCGTCTTTAACTGCAACCTTTGCAGCTTCCAGAGCAGCAACGTCAACTTCGTCCAGAGCCTTGCAGACAGCGTCGATGTCCAGGGGCTTCAGACCCAGCATTTCGCGGGCTTCTGCGGGAGTAGCGATCTCGTTGCCGAAAGCCTTGATGGCGTTGGCAGCGCGTTCAACCAGCATCATGTTGGTAGCTTTGATCTTCTTGCCGTCCTTGTCAACGCCGTAAACGACGTTGTCTTCCATGCCGACACGGACAGAACCGCCGTTGGCGATGGAGGCGAACATTACGGGCAGGTGACCCTTACCGGTGCCGAAAGCGGACCAGGTGCATTCCTTGGGCAGCTGACCGGAAGCGATCAGGTCGTTCATTTCGTTGAGGAGGATCTGGAGGGACTTGGGGGTAGCGTCCATACCGCCAACAACGCCCAGGCAGAACTGGAAGTGCAGAGGAGCCTGAACATGACCCTGCTTGCAGTAGATACCAACAGCTCTCAGAGCGCCGAAGTCGAAGATTTCGAATTCGGGCTTAATGCCCTTTTCGATGTACAGGTCGCCCAGGTTGGACAGCATGGTGGGGCTGTTGTGGAAAACGCCGCCGGGGATGCCCCAGTTGAAGGAGCTGGCGTCGAAGGTGCCCATTTCGATGCCGGGAACCAGCTTGTGGTGCAGCATACGCATGGCGTTGCCATAGGGGGAGTCGTCGGAAACGCGGTTGTCGCCGGAGGAGGTGCAGTTTACGATGATGTCGCAATCCTTGTAGGAACGGATGGCCTTGATGGTTTCGTAGAACTTAACGGGGTCCATAACGCCGTTGCCGTCGTCATCACGCATATGCAGGTGAGCAACAGAAGCGCCCAGCTTCCAGCACTCATACACCTGAGCAGCGATTTCCTGGGGAGTTTCGGGGATATCGTAACCGGAGGGAGTAACAGCACCGGTCATAGCAGCAGTAATGATAGTCTTTGCCATTGTAAAAATTTCCTTTCAGTAAAATTATAGGGGTTAGGATCTAGGATTTAGGGGCTAGGGAATCAGAAATTATGGTGCTTGCTTCTTGAGCAGCAGTTTTCGAATTATAACTGCCAACAGTTTTCCTATTTCGTCAGATAACGCAATGGATTTAGCCAATTCGTCATTAGTAATAAGCCCTGTTCGCTGACAGATCTTCAACTGAGTATCAAGCTCTGCTCTGGAGCCTTGGGCAATATACAGAAAATGAATGTATTCTTTAGTGGAGTCTCTGGCATAACCTTCTGCAATATTCGAAGGTATCGAAACCGCAGTTCGACACATCTGGCTCATTAGTCCGTATGTTTCAGAAGATGGAAGCAGTTTAGTAATTCGATAAATCTCAACGACCAAATCCATACTTTTCTGCCAGACTATGAGTTTTTCATGACCTTTCAAGAGAACACCCCTAATCCCTAAATCCTAAATCCTAACCCCTGCTGTAAAAACTCTGTTTTTACAGCTTGTGATGCATCTTCAGGATTTCGATGAGCATATAATCGCGGAAGGAAGCGATTTCAGCCTTGGTCTGGCCAACGTGGTCAGGCATGTGAGCCATCAGGGGGATGATCTGCTCGCCGGAGAGGTCTGCCCATTCAGCAGGAACTTTCTTCATGTCGGAGATGTCTTCGAAGGTGTTGTTGGTCATGGCGCCGAACTTGATAGCGCAGCCCTTCAGACCGAGGTCGCCACCGCCGAGTTCGTAACCCATTGCGGGACCCATGATAGCCCAGCGGAGGCCGGGACCATAGTAAACAGCCTTGTCAGCGTCTTCCATGGAGCAAACGCCTTCGCAAACCAGAGCGATCTCTTCACGCCACAGAGCGTGAGCAAGACGGTTGGCGATGAAGCCGAGCTTTTCCTTCTGGAGAACGATGGGTTCCTTGTCGTACTTTTTGTAGAAAGCAACAGCAAGATCAACAGCTTCCTGGCTGGTCTTTTCGCCCTTGCAGATCTCGATCAGGGGGATGAGGTAAGCGGGGTTGAAGGGATGAGCAACGAGAATTCTCTCGGGATGCTGTGCGCCTTCAGCCATCAGGGTGACGGACATGCCGGAGGAGGAAGAAGCGATGATAGCGTCAGCGGGAGCATACTGCTCGATGACGGAGATCATCTGATGCTTCTGTTCAACGTTTTCTGCACCGTTTTCCTGGATGAAGTAAACGCCTTCAAAAGCTTCCTTGGGATCGGTGGTCATGTGGATGTTGGCCCAGATCTTGGCGCCGTCATCGCAGATACCATACTTGAGATAGGAGTCAATAACTTCCTGGATCTTGGGTTCAGCGCGCTTGATGGAATCTTCGCTGCGCAGGAAAACATTGACTTCCAGGCCCTTCAGGGCGAAATATGCGGCAAAACCAGCGCCGATGGTGCCGGCACCGTAGCACGTCATTTTCTTGATGTCTTCAAGTCTCATGATAATTCTCCTATTAAGTTTTATCGGGACCCGACCCGACTGAGCCGGGTCCCGGAAAGGTTTTGCAATAAGTTGCTTAAGAAACACTTTAAGGTGAAAAACACTCTAAAGCGGGCGGTGAATGGATTTTGCGGATGGCCGGTGCGAAGAGTTGGGCCAACGCTGAAAAAACAATCCAAAGTACGCCATAAAGCGGGCGGTGAATGAATCGTCAAGAGCAGATGATGAGAAATTTTAGTTCGGAAAAAGGCGTGGCTTTGCAGGAATACTTGGTGTATTT
>JAZULX010000252.1:0-6788 GCA_045603325.1 Oscillospiraceae bacterium
TGCACACAGCGGCCTGCAAAGATATACGAAAGTTGAGCGAAGAAAACTGAGCGACCGCAGGTCGCCCCTACTCCGTTATCTTCGAAATGACAAGCTGTTTTTGTGGAATTTGCTTTGAACTACCCAACTCTTATTTTCCCCATACTGCTGGCGGCGGGTATAATTGCGTTTTTCGCAAATTATTACGCTGTTATGTGCGCGTAGCCCCTGTCTTACAAGGCAGACTGGGTGAAAAACTATGACACAAGTCCCATTTCCTTCCCGCTGCACAAATTGACCCGGAAGGATATTTTGCCGTTGATTGCGATTCTGTTGCTTTACGGCGTGGTGGCGTTTTGGAACCTTGGCAGCAAAGAGGCTCCGGAGAGTTTTTATACTTTTGACAACCGGGAAGGCGTTGTCCTTACCCTGGATGAACCCGGGAACATCGCCGAAATCGAGTATTATACCGGCCTTCATACCGGCAGCTACGTTATGCAGTTTTCCACAGACGGAGAATTCTGGTTCGTTGTTGACGGCCCTGAAGGCGAAGCTGCCATGGTTCAGAGCTATGACGAGCTTTTTAAATGGCATCGGCAGGAAACCGAAATGTATTTGGCAAAATATATCCGCATCATCCCCACCAACACGCCCATGAAGCTTGGCGAACTGGTGCTGCTGGACGAAAACGGCGAATTCATTTCCTATTCCGGCGCTGATGAACTCTGCGATGAGCACGACACCGTGCCGGAATATCCTTTCTGGACCAACGGCACATACTTTGATGAGGTCTACCACCCCCGGACGGCTTTGGAGCATATCGAAAATGTTAAGCCTTACGAGATATCCCATCCCCCTCTGGGCAAGCTGATAATAGCCATCGGCATTCAGCTTTTCGGCATGAATCCCTTTGGGTGGCGGTTCATGGGAACTCTGTTCGGCGTGCTGATGCTGATTCCTTTTTATATCCTCATCAAAAATATGTTCGGCAAAACCGCTTTGGCTGCCTGCGGAACGGTACTGTTTGCCTTTGACTTCATGCACTTTGTTCAGACCCGAATTGCCACCATCGACACCTACGGCGTCATGTTTATCATCCTGAGTTATCTGTTCATGTGGAGGTATGCCTGCGCCATAACGGATGTTCCGATTCGGGAAAAAAGCTCAGAAGATATGGTTATGGCAGACAGCGAGGAAGAAATGCTGCCCAAAGGTCAGCGTGTGCCCGGTCTGGTTCCGCTTATGCTTTCGGGTCTGTTCTTCGGCATAGGCTGCGCCTGCAAGTGGACGGTCATTTACGCAGGTGTCGGGCTGGCGGTGATATATGCCATCGCTATCGTCTGCCGCTGGAAAGTTCTGAGGAATACCGGCAGGAAAAAGAGCTTCATACCCTTTATTATCACCACCCTTTCCATGTCGGTGCTGGGGTTTGTGGCGGTTCCGGTGGTTATTTACTGCCTGAGCTACATTCCTTACGGTTTTGCGGCAGGCATGACCATGCCCGGTATGCTTTTTGACGGCGATTATTACAGGACCGTTTGGGACAATCAGGTGTATATGCTCACTTACCATCAGGGCGTGGATCAGTCGCATCCCTACGAATCACGCTGGTGGCAGTGGATGCTGGATATCCGGCCCATTTTGTATTTCCTTGAGTACAACGGCGAAGTAAAATCCGCTTTTGGCTGCTTCAATAACCCGTCGGTGGCATGGGGCGGGCTTTTAGCCCTGTTGACCCTGCCCTTTGCAATGGTAAAACGCAGAAACGGCACAGCCTTGTTCGTTTTCATCGGTTATCTGGCGCAGATTTTGCCCTGGGTGTTTATAACCCGCACCACCTTTGCTTATCACTATTTCCCCAGCACCGTGTTTATTGTGTTGGCGCTGTGTTTTGTTTTCAATGATTTGATGGAGCGGGGCAAAAATAAGGCGGTTTACGGATATACGGCGGTGACCACCGCCCTGTTCCCCATGTTTTACCCGGTGCTTACGGGCGTTTGGGCAAACACTGAGTGGTGCATCAGGTTTCTCAAATGGCTGCCCACATGGCCTTTTGGATAATAGTGTTGGTTTACGCCTGAATAAAAAACTGCTGACGTTTTGCACAGACTGTCAAAAAACGCAGAAGCGTAAGATATGGGAGGCGGGGAAAGAGTGAGAAGGGAAAAGTCAGCAAAGCTGACTTCGAAAGTTCAGCTTCGCTGAACTTAGTCGGCCCGAGAGGCCCCTTTCGCGTTCAATAACCCCGCCGCAGCGGGTGCGATGAGCGATATAACGCTATTCGCTCATCGCTTTCAGCTTGTCAAAAAAGTCCAAAAGGACTTTTTTGACAAGCTGTGCAAAACATAAGCTGTTTTGCTTGCCTAAAAGCCATTTCGATTGTACAATATGAGGGAAGAAAAGAAAGGATGGACTCATATGGGCAGACTTAACGAAAAAATATGCATCGTCACCGGCGGCAACTCCGGTATCGGCGAAGCTACCGCAAAGCTCTTTGCAAAAGAAGGCGCCACCGTGGTCATCACCGCCCGCCGTGAAAACGAACTGAAACGTGTGGCAGACGAGATAAATAATGCCGGCGGCAAGTGCTTTTATATCCCCGGCGACGTAAGGGTCACCGAAGAAGTGGACAACGTGGTGGAAAAGACGGTGGAATTGTTCGGCCGCATAGATGTTCTGGTGAACAACGCGGGTATCGCCGACTACCACAAGCCCACCATCAAAATGGAAGACGATTTCTGGGACAACGTTCACGAAACCAACCTAAAGGGCGTTATGCGTTTTTGCCGTGCCGCTTTGCGCCATATGGTGCCTGCCAACAAGGGTTCCATTGTAAACGTGGCATCCATCGGCGGCGTTTACCACTGTGCCGGTGCAGCTTATTCCACATCCAAAGCCGGTGTTGTGAGTCTGACCAAGAACCTTGCCATTCAGTATTACGGCAGCGGTCTCAGATTTAACTCTGTCAGCCCCGGTTCCACCCTCACTCCTCTGTTTGACCCCGAAAACATGGCTAACGCCGATCTGGAAATGGTGGAGATCACCAAGCGTGTTCACTATCATCCCATCGACGAAATGCTCAAGCCCATCGAGCAGGCAAACGCCATTTTGTTCTTCGCCAGCGACGAGTCCAGCGGCGTAAACGGTCAGGATCTGGTTGTAGACTACGGCGGAAGGCTTTAACCGCCTCTCCCAAAGGGAGAGGTGCTGTGCAACGCGAAGCGGAGAGATCCCTCTCAGTCAGCTTCGCTGACAGCTCTCCCAAAGGGAGAGCCAATTCCTTTAACCACGGAGAGATACAATGAAATCACTTACCCAGCTTTACAAAATAGGCAAAGGCCCTTCCAGCTCCCACACCATGGGGCCCGACAAGGCTGCCCGGCTCTTTGCCGCAGAAAACCCCAATGCCGACAGCTTTAAGTGCGTGCTGTTCGGCTCTCTTGCCAAAACCGGCGAAGGTCACCACACCGACAAGGCCATAATCGAAGCCTTTGAACCCCGCCCCTGCGAGGTCAGTTTCGATATGGTCACAGGCGACCTCCCCCACGAAAACACCCTTGATCTTTACGCCTATACCAATGGTCAACAGACTGCTTTCATGCGGGTTCTCAGCGTTGGCGGCGGTGAAATTTCCGTCATCGGTCGGCCTGATGTGGCTCCTCCTGAGGTCTATTCCGAAAGCACCTTTGAAGAAATCGCCGCTTACTGCAAAAGCCACAACATGCGTCTGAGCCAGTACGTTTACCAAACCGAAGGCGAGCAGATAAAGGACTATCTTTACACCGTTTGGGAAGCCATGAAAAAGTCCATCAACGACGGTCTTTCCGTTTCCGGCACTCTGGCAGGCGGTCTGAACGTGGAACGCAAGGCTCAGTTCCTCTACAACCAGCGTCATATCGACGAAAGCGAATCCACCCGGGAAAACCGCATCGTCTGCGCATATGCCTTTGCCGTTGGTGAACAGAATGCCGACGCCGGCATCGTTGTTACCGCTCCCACCTGCGGTGCCAGCAGCGTTATGCCTGCGGTGCTCAAATACATGCAGGAAAAACGGCACTTTTCCGATGCCAAAATTATCGACGCTCTGGCTGTGGGCGGCGTTATAGGCAACCTCATCAAAACCAACGCTTCCATCAGCGGTGCGGAATGTGGCTGTCAGGCAGAAATCGGCTCCGCCTGTTCCATGGCTGCGGCTGCGCTGTGCGAACTGTTTGAAATGGGCATCGACCAGATAGAATACGCCGCAGAAGTGGCCATGGAGCATCACCTTGGTCTGACCTGCGACCCCATTTGCGGACTGGTACAGATACCCTGCATCGAGCGTGGCGCCGTTGCCGCCATGCGTGCCATTAACGCTTTGTCTCTGGCAAACTTCCTGTCCGGCACAAGAAAGATATCCTTCGACCTGGTGGTGGCCACCATGTTTGAAACAGGCAAGGATCTGGCTCATATCTACCGTGAGACCTCCGAAGGCGGACTGGCAAAGCTTTATAAGTAATAGAAACGGCTGCTATGCAGCCGTTTTTTAGGGTATCAGGTGTCAGGGATCAGTATGTGCGGTATATCCGCCAAATCTACCATTTACTTTTTTGAAACTGCTGTTATAATTATGAACATAATATAATTAATGAAAGGAAAGAAATTACAATGAAAAAGATCCTCGCTCTTACCCTTGCTCTGGCGATGATGCTTTGCCTGTTCGTTGGCTGCGGCGCCAAGACCGAAGAAGCCGAAGAAGTTTCAGAAGCTCCCGTTTCCGAAGCTCCCGCAGAACCTGCCGCTTCCTCCGAACCCGCTCCCGAAGCAGACGCCGAGCTGATCGAAAGCGTCTCCGACACCACCACCGCCGACACCAATGCAGAAGCTTCTGAGCTTGGCGGTTCCATCGACGTCATCTCCTATCCTCTGGAAAACGGCACCACCCTCACCCTGTGGCGCAGCTTCTCTGCCTTCATCTTTGGCGAGATCCTCAGCGGTTGGGAGGACATGCCCACCCTGCCCATCATTGAGGAAAAGACCGGCGTTTCAATCGACTTCATCTCCCCCAGTGAAGCCACCGAATCCGAACAGTTCAACCTGATGATCGCTTCCGGCGAATATCCCGACCTGTTCAACCTTTCCAACTACACCGGCGGCATCGCTCTGGCTTACGAAGAAGATGTCTGCATCGACCTGACCGACATCATCGACGAGTATGCTCCCAACTATATGGCATACGTCAACGGCATGGACGACTATACCCAGCGTCTTTGCCGTACCGAAGAAGGCAAGATCCTCCAGGTTCTGACCCTGACCTCCGAAGTCCTGCACGAACAGGGTCTTGCCCTGCGTACCGACTGGCTGGAAAAATGGGATATGGAAGTCCCTTCCACTGTCGACGAAATGCACGGCTACCTGACCAACGTCAAGACCGAATACAACTGCAAGTACCCCATGTTTATCGACAACTCCGGCGTTCTTGAAGGCTTTACCGCCGCTTTCGGCATACCCGGCTTCCAGCTTGGCGGCTCCAACGCCTCCATGATGCTTGAGGGTGAAACCGTTGTCTCCGGCGTTACCCACGACGGCTACCGTCAGTACCTCGAAACCTTCAATCAGTGGTACTCCGAAGGCCTCATCAAGGAAGACTTCTACTCTGAAAAATACGGCCCCGACTACATCAATGCCTACGTTTCCGCTTCCGACTGCGGTCTGACCACCATCCGCGGCGACAAGTTTGAAACCCTGAAGAACAACGCCACCGATCCCGACTTCAAGTTTGGCGGCATCCCTGCCCTGACTCTTGAAGAGGGCGGCACCTATAAGTTCATGATGAAGAGCAGTCGTCTGGGCAACGGCGGTCTGTCCATCTCCACCGACTGTGCAAACCCCGAAGACGCTCTGATGTTCATGAACTGGTTCTACACCGATGAAGGCTATATCCTGTCCAACTACGGTGAAGAAGGCGTTGCTTTCAACTACAATGCCGAAGGTGAACCCGAATACACCGAGTTCATCACCAACAACCCCAACGGCTGGAACATGGTTTCCGTCAGAAACATCTACACCAACCCCGTATTCCCCATGTACAACAATGCCACCGCTCTGCTGTACACCTATGCGGATTACGAGCTGGAAGCCTTTGAGATGTGGGCCATCGGCACCGACGAATGCAGCCTGCCCACTCTGAACCTGACCACCGACGAAAGCTCCGAATACACCCTCATTGTTTCCGACATCTGCTCCTTTGTTGACGAACAGAGCCTGAAATGGATGGTTGGCGAAGAAGAGCTGACCGACGAAGCCTGGAACGAATACGTTGCTCAGGTTGAAGCAATGAACCTTGGCCGCGCTGTTGAAATTTATCAGACAGCATACGACCGCTTCATGGCTGCTTAAGGATAAAAAATACCTGCCGCAAAAGCGGCAGGTATTTTTTAGGGGTTAGGATATAGGATTCAGGGGCTAGGGTCAGTCCACTGACTACGCTGTTATCCTGAGCCTGCGAAGCAGGCGTGAGGATTCCCATCTTGGTGTGCAAAAGTTGCCCTTGGATGAGGCAAATAAGCAGGAATTTGGCAATAAAATCAGAAAGATGCTTCAAACCAAAACCATTTGTCCATAATGCGGATGGAAACGCCATGATTGTCTGTTCCATCCGTCCACATTGCACGATCGCCGTCAATTTCCAGCGGAGAAATAGAAGCATCAGCAGATGAAAAGACTTTATGTGTATTATCTGCGGAGTAATAAAACCCTTTGTATGTAGAACCGGGAGCTAATCCAAACCCGCCCGTCATAAACTCAACCATGTTATCTTCATGATAAAC
>JAZULX010000253.1:0-4379 GCA_045603325.1 Oscillospiraceae bacterium
TTTACGCCGGTGAACCCCGCAGATTCAAGTCCAAGAACAACGCTCAGGATGCTCACGAAGCAATTCGGCCTACCGACGTTACTTTGGATCCTGAGGCCATCAAAGGCAGCCTGACCAATGACCAGTACAGACTTTATAAGATAATCTGGAGCCGCTTCATGGCATGCCAGATGGCTCCTGCTGTGTACGACACCGTCACCATCGACACCGAGTCTGCCGGTTATCTGTTCCGTGCCAACCATCAGGCACTGAAGTTTTCCGGCTACACCGCCGTATACGAAGAAGGCAAAGACGACGAAAAGACCGAGAAAAAGCAGGCCTCTCTGCCCGAACTTGCCGAGGGCGAGGAAGTAAAACTGGGCAATTTCGAGCCCCAGCAGCATTTCACTCAGCCTCCGGCAAGATATACCGAAGCCTCTCTTATCAGCGCTATGGAAGAAAAGGATTTCGGTCGTCCCAGTACCTACGCAACCACCATATCCACCATCATTGACCGTGACTATGTTGAGAAGAAAGAAAAGAATCTCCACCCCACCAAACTCGGTGAAGTCGTCACTGCACTGATGAAGGATAAGTTCACAGACATAGTCGACGTTGGATTTACTGCCATCATGGAAGAAAATCTCGACAAGGTGGAAGAGGGAACCATCGGCTGGAAGCAGGTTCTTCGCGATTTCTACGGCGACTTCCATCAGACTTTGGAAAAAGCCGAGGAAGAGCTGAAAGACGTCCGCATCAAGGTGCCCGACGAGGTTACCGACGAGATCTGCGAGGTTTGCGGCAAAAACATGGTGGTCAAAAACGGACGCTTCGGCAAGTTCCTTGCCTGTCCAGCTTTTCCCGAATGCCGCAATACCAAGCCCATCGTTGAAGTCATGCCCGGTCGCTGCCCTAACTGCGGCAGCCGCATACTCAAGCGCAAAAGCAAGAAGGGCTATGCTTATTATGCCTGTGAACGCTTCAAGGACTGCGGTTTCATGACCTGGGACGTGCCCACCAAGGACGACTGCCCCACCTGCGGCAATACCATGTTCAAAAAATCGGGACGCGGGCAGAGAAAACCTTTCTGCATCAATGAAAACTGCGCCAACTTTACTCCCGAGGATAAACGCGGTGGTTATAAGAAAAAGACTGCCGAAACTTCCGCTGAGGAAGTAAAGGCAGAAGAACCCAAAACCGAAGAAAAACCCAAAAAGAAAAGGACTTCCCAAAAGAAGACTGCCGATGAATAAAGCAACTGTTATTGGAGCCGGTCTTGCCGGCTGTGAGGCTGCATGGCAGCTGGCAAAACGTAATATTGAAGTAACCCTTGTGGAAATGAAACCGGAGAAGAAAACTCCCGCCCACAGCGCAGACACCTTTGCTGAACTGGTGTGCTCAAACTCCCTGCGAAGTGACCGGCTGGAAAACGCAGTGGGCCTTCTGAAAGAAGAAATGCGCCGCCTTGGCAGCCTTATCATCGAATGTGCCGATGAAAACAAGGTGGAAGCCGGTGGAGCGCTGGCGGTAGACAGAAACGGTTTTTCCGAAGCGGTTACCGCGAAGATCGAAAGCTGTCCGCTTATTACCGTGGAGCATCGCGAAGTGACAGAGGTGCCCCAAGAAGGCTGGACCATCATAGCATCCGGCCCCTTGACGGCTGACGCGCTGGCAGAGGATATCCGCCGTTATTTCGGCGGAGCCAAATATCTCAGCTTCTATGATGCAGCGGCTCCCCTTGTGAGCTTTGAAAGCATTGACATGGAAAACGCTTTTTTTGCGTCCCGTTACGACAGGGGAACGCCGGACTATATCAATTGTCCCATGGACATGCAGCAGTACACCGCTTTTCAGCAGGAACTGGTTAACGCTCAGGAAGCAGAAGTCCACGGTTTTGAGGACAGCAGCGTTTTTGAAGGTTGCATGCCCATTGAAGTCATGGCCCGCAGAGGTGTGGACACCATGCGTTACGGCCCCATGAAACCTGTAGGTCTGACAGACCCCCGAACCGGCAAGGAAGCCTATGCTGTGGTGCAGCTCCGCAAGGACAACCAGACAGGAACCATTTATAATATCGTCGGTTTTCAGACTCATCTGAGGTTCCCCGAGCAGAAACGTGTATTTTCCATGATACCCGCCCTGAAAAATGCGGAGTTTCTGCGTTACGGCGTTATGCACAGGAACACTTATATCGATTCACCCAGACTCCTGGGCAGGAATTTCTCGGTTAAGGACGAGCCCAGACTGGCGTTTGCAGGTCAGATGACCGGTGTTGAGGGCTATGTTGAGTCTGCCGCATCGGGATACCTGTCAGCTGTTGCCATGGCATGCCGCATTTTGGGCGAGCCCGAACCGGACTATACAAGAAAAACCGCCATAGGCGCACTGGCAGCCTATGTGTCAGATCCATCGGTAACGAAATTCCAACCCATGAACGTGAATTTCGGCATTATGGATCAGCTGGAATACAGAGTAAAAGGAAAGAAGAACAAATACGCTGAGGTAGCCAAGCGCTCGCTTGAGCTTATCGACCGGATAGTGGGAAAGGATAAAGCAGATGAAGATAATTGTTGACGCCATGAGCGGTGACAACGCGCCCCAGGCAATGGTTAACGGTGCGCTTTTGGCCGCCAGGGAAATTGACACGGAAATCATCCTGGTAGGACGGGGCGAAGACATATTGCAGGTAATGCAGCAGCAGGGGATAACCACCCTGCCGAAAGGTGTGGCCATATCCAACGCCACTCAGGTGGTGGATATGTGCGACAGCGCCACCTCCGTACTGAAAGAGTATCCCGATTCTTCCATGGTCCGCGGACTGAAACTGCTGGCTGAAGGTGAAGGCGATGCATTTGTATCCGCCGGTAATACCGGAGCTTTGCTCACGGCAGCCACCCTTACCGTAAAACGCATCAAAGGCATCCGCAGAGCTGCGCTGGCACCTGTCCTGCCTTCTGCTTCCGGCGGAGTGGTACTTATAGACTGCGGTGCAAATGCCGAATGCAACACCGAGTATCTGACTCAGTTTGCATTTATGGGCAGCTATTTTGCGAAAAAAGAACTCGGTATCGAAAACCCCAGAGTAGGTTTGCTCAATAACGGCACAGAACCCACCAAGGGAACCGAACTGCAGAAGCAGACCTATGCCATTTTGCAGAAAGCCTGCGATGAGGGCAAGCTGAACTTTATCGGCAATGTGGAAGCCAGAGGCGTGCCCAACGGCGAAGTTGACGTTGTTGTAGCCGACGGTTTTGCCGGCAACGTGCTGCTCAAGTCCATCGAAGGCGTTGCAATATTCATGAGCGGTGAGCTGAAAAGCATATTCAAAAAGAATTTCATCACCAAAATCGCTGCCCTGATGGTAGGCTCCGGTATCAAGAACATGAAAAAGAAGATGGACTACAACGAAATCGGCGGCACTATGCTGCTGGGCATTTCCAAGCCTGTCATCAAGGCTCACGGGTCCAGCGGCGACTATGCTTTCCGCAGCGCCATACTTCAGGCAGCAAGAGCTGTCAAGTCCGGCATATGCGATGACATCGCCGGTAATATCGACGATATAAAGGCGGCAGTTCAATGAAGCAGCTTCAGCAGAAGATAGGTTACACCTTTAAAAACGAGCAGCTGCTCAAAGCGGCCTTTATCCACAGCTCTTACGTCAATGAAAACAAAGGCAAGGTAAAGGAAAGCAACGAGCGACTGGAGTTTCTGGGCGATTCTGTGCTGGGATTCATCTCGGCAGAGAACCTTTATCTCAATAACCCCGACACTCCCGAAGGCGACCTTTCCCGCAAAAGAGCGTCTCTTGTTTGCGAAAAAAGCCTTTATGAAACAGCGAAAGAGCTGGACTTTGGCAGCTACATGCTGCTGGGCAAAGGCGAAGAAATGGGCGGCGGCAGACAGAGGTCTTCCATCCTGGCAGACGCAGTCGAGGCAGTTATTGCAGCAATGTATCTTGATGGCGGCATTGAGCCTGCCAAAAAGTTCGTGCTGAAACACGTTCTGAGCAATAACGCCGACACCGGCGACTATAAGACCCAGCTGCAGGAACTGGTGCAGCGGGAAAAAGAGCAGGTGCTGGAATACCGGATGTCCGGCCAGTCCGGCCCTGATCACGACAAACGCTTTGATTTTCAGGTTCTGCTCAACGGCGACGTCGTGGGCGAAGGCTCCGGCAGAACCAAGAAGGAAGCAGAACAGATGGCGGCAAAAGCAGCCATTAAAAACCTGTACGAATAACAGTAAATCAACCGGTCGGCATTAGCTGACCAATCGTGAAATCCCCATCTTAAGACGTAAATCGTCACAGGATGGGGATTTTCGGGCAATACAAAAGGATTGATCTTATGGCAAAACAGAGCATAATCCCCATATTTGTGCCCCATCTGGGCTGCCCGGGA
>JAZULX010000254.1:0-2328 GCA_045603325.1 Oscillospiraceae bacterium
ATCAACCGGGGGTTGATAAATGAAGCGGGTCTGCCTGCAGAGCCATGAAAAATGCAAAATGAAGAATGGATGAGAAATCAAATTCAGATAATTTGATTTCAAATTAAATTTGTGCCGAAGGCACACATCAATGTTTCCACAGGAAACGCTTCATGTGCGAAGCACACTTCATGCGCCGAAAGGCGCACTTCACGGCTCTGCAGGCAGAGCCGCTTCATTTAAAAAATAAGCCCAAATGGGCGGATTTTTACTATTCAAACTTCATATATTTTTTCATGGCTTCAAAGGAAGTGTCGCTGATGCAGTGTTCCATTCTGCAGGCGTCTTCCGAAGCGGTGTCCTCGTCCACACCGATGGACACAAGGAACTTCGTCAGCACCGTATGCCGTTCGTAAATCTTTTTGGCAACGAAAAGGCCGTCCTCGGTCAGGGCAAGATAGCCGTCGTTATCCACGGTGATGTAACCGCCGTTTTTCAGCAGACCCACAGCTCTGCTGACACTGGGTTTGCTGTATCCCATATGCTCACATACGTCGATAGAGCGGACATAGGGACTCTGCTGAGTCAGAACGTATATGGTTTCGAGATACATCTCGCCGGATTCCTGCAAACGCATTTGACGACCTCCTTTGCGGGTTTATTTTAGGCTATCACAAATTCACCGTTATTGCAAGACCCATAATACCTGAAAATTTTTTCAGATTTTTCCTGAAAGCCTCTTGACTTTTTGCGTCTCAGCAGTTATTATACTTGCAGAGTTAGCTAACGCTAACTGCTTCTTTTGACACCGCGTTAGCATATGCTAATCGTTATCCCAATAAGGAGATATGGATATGAATACTCTTGCCGAAACCAAGGTCGGTAAATCCGTCAAAGTAAAAAAACTCCACGGCGAAGGTCCCGTAAAACGCCGTATTATGGATATGGGCATTACCAAGGGCGTTGAGATCTATGTTCGCAAACTTGCCCCTTTGGGAGACCCTATGGAGCTGCATCTGCGCGGTTACGAGCTGTCTCTTCGCAAGGCAGATGCCGCGATGATAGAAGTTGAATAAATCCGCAGGCACCCGAAATTTGGGTGCCCTGCTTTGAAAATGTTGGTTAGTTTCAGCTAACCAGGCAGAAAGAGGTAATTTTATGGAATTGCGCATTGCCCTTGCAGGCAACCCTAACTGCGGTAAGACCACGCTGTTTAATGCTCTTACCGGTTCCAACCAATATGTTGGCAACTGGCCCGGCGTTACTGTTGAGAAAAAGGAAGGCAAGCTCAAAAAAAGCAGCGACGTTATAATCACTGACCTGCCCGGCATCTATTCCCTGTCGCCCTATACTCTGGAGGAAGTTGTTGCCCGAAACTATCTGGTCAATGAACGCCCCGACGTTATCCTGAACATCGTGGATGGTTCCCATCTGGAACGCAACCTTTACCTGACCACTCAGCTGAAAGAACTGGGTATCCCCGTTGTGGTTGCCATCAACATGATGGACATCGTCAACAAGGCAGGCGACAATATAGATATAGACCTGCTTTCCAAAAAGCTGGGCTGTCCTGTGGTTGAGATCTCTGCCCTGAAAGGCACCGGTATTCAGGATGCTGCCGATGCAGCCATTGTTGCCGCTCACAGCGGCAAGTCCGTGCCTGCTCACAATTTCAACGGCGAAGTCGAGCACGCTATCGCTCACATCGAAGAAGCCTGCATCCACAATATGCCTGCCGAGCAGCAGCGTTGGTACGCCATCAAAATTTTTGAGCGTGACGAAAAGGTTCTTGCAGACCTGAACATTTCCCCCAAGGTTCTGGCTCATATTGAAGAGGATATCAAGATCGTTGAGGCCATTATGGACGATGATGCCGAAAGCATCATCACCAACGAGCGGTATAACTACATAGCCTCTATCCTGAAGGACAGCTACAAAAAGAAAAACAACGGTCGGCTGTCCACCTCCGATAAAATCGACAGGATAGTCACCAACCGCATCCTTGCCCTGCCCATTTTCGTCCTTGTTATGCTTGGTGTATACACCATTTCCATCGGCACCATAGGTGACTGGACTGTAGGTTTCATGAACGATACCCTGTTTGGCGGAATCATCGTGCCCGGTTTTTCAAGCTTCCTCGAAAGCATCGGCTGCGCCGACTGGCTGGTGGGTCTTGTGGCTGACGGTATCATCGGCGGCGTTGGCGCCGTTCTCGGCTTCGTGCCCCAGATGCTTATCCTTTTCCTGCTGCTGTCCATTCTTGAGGACGTGGGCTATATGTCCCGTGTTGCTTTCATAATGGACCGTCTGTTCCGCAAGTTCGGTCTTAGCGGCAAGAGTTTCATTCCT
>JAZULX010000255.1:0-5919 GCA_045603325.1 Oscillospiraceae bacterium
GCATTGGCAGCAGCTTCCTTTTCCTTCAGCTGTTCGATCTCATCCTGATAAGCTTCGATCTTGCTCTTGATTTCGACGATTTTTTCGCAAAGTTCTCTGGCGAATTCAGCAGATTCGGCTTCGCCGCTTTTCTGTCCTTCAAAATAAGCCTGACCAAGCTGAGCATAAAGGTCTTTAAGGCTGCTGTTTTCAGCAGTTATCTTAACATTCAGCTTTGCTATCTGAGCATAGTATGTAGATTTCTGAGTGGCTTTTTCAAACAGTTCTGAGGCAGTTCCAAGAATTTCGTTTACAAAAGACATTTCTTTTCCTCCGTTATTTATTTATATGATTATAGTACGCTGCTATTGTATTCTGCAGCAGCATGACCCGTGTCATGGGACCTACGCCGCCGGGTACGGGAGTAATGTATGATGCCTTTTCCCTGACCTCATCAAACACCACGTCGCCGCAGAGCTTCCCCTCATCGTTGCGGTTGATGGAAACATCGATTACAACTGCGCCTTCCTTGACCATATCGGCAGTAATAAGACCTCTTTTGCCGGCAGCGCAGACCAGTATGTCCGCCTGTTTTGTTATGGCAGCAAGATCGGTGGTTTTGGAGTGGGCGATCGTAACGGTTGCATTGCTGTGGAGCAGGAGCATCGACATGGGCTTGCCCACAATATTGGAACGTCCCACAACAACACAGTGCTTTCCATAAACCTGGATATTGTAAGCATTGAGAAGCTCCATTACACCGTATGGCGTACATGGAACAAAACCGTATTTGCCAAGGGTAATACGTCCGACACTGATGGGGTGGAAAGCGTCAACGTCCTTGTCGGGCGTAATATTGTAAATTACATCATCGGCGTCAAGGTGGTCAGGCAGCGGAAGCTGAGCAAGAATGCCGTCGATATTCTCATCTTCGTTAAGGCGATGCACAAGCTCTATCAGCTCTTCCTGCGTGGTATCTTCGGGAAGGGCGTATTCATAGCTTTCAATTCCGCATTCGGCGCAATCCTTTCTTTTACCGTTGACATACACTCTTGAGGCCGGGTTATTACCGACGATTATAACCGCAAGTCCCGGTTTTCTTCCGGAAAACTGCGAAACTTCTTCTGCTATCAGCTTTTTGCAGTCCGCAGCTACTTTTTTACCATCAATCAGAATTGCGCTCATTGTCTTCTCCTTTGTTATCCTCATCCGTATCTGTTTCCGAATCAACAGTTTCAGCAGCATTTTCGGCCACAGGGTGATTGTATTTCCATACCTGCATATCTGCAGGGTCATTGTCTTTAAACACAAGCTTAATGAACAGCACCACAAGGCATACCACAAAGAAAGCGTATCCAAGGAACTGCGAAATCCTCAGGCCTGTACCCATAAAATACAGGCTGTCTGTTCGCAGACCTTCGATCATTCCTCTGCCGAAGCCATACCAGCACATATACATCATGAATACCTGGCCGTCAAATTTGCGGTATTTTTTGCTGAAAAAGTGCAGCAGAACAAAGCCTACAAAATTCCAGAGAGATTCATAAAGGAATGTCGGATGGTAAAACACCCATTTTCCAGCTTCGTTCAGCAAACCCATGCGCAGTAAATTGGTACATTCAACACCGTGGGCTTCGCGGTTGATGAAGTTGCCCCAGCGACCTATCATTTGACCTATCAGCATACCAAGGCTGCCAAGGTCGAGAATGGTTCCGGGATTTATCTTCTTCACTTTCGCATAGACAACAACGGCAATTATTGCAGCAATAATGGCGCCGTAAATGGCCAGACCACCATTCCATATGTACAATACGGAAATGGGGTTTTCGGCATATTCTGCCCAGTTAAAAATACAGTAATATGCTCTGGCTCCGATAATGGCAGAAGGCACGGCGCAAATCAGAATATCGATTATATTGTCCTGAGTCAGGCCAAACTGTTCCGCTCTTTTCATGCCATACAGTGCCGCCAGCAAGAAGCCGGCGGCAATTATGATGCCGTACCAGTAAAAGTTATGGCCTCCGATAGAAAAAGCTATATTGGAGGGATTGATCTCTATACCCAATCCGGGAAAGTAAATGGGGCTTGCAAGGATCATCATTCTTCATCCCCGCCTTTCAATGGATTTATTACAGACAGTGCCGATCTTTCATAGGTTATGGCCAGTTTCAGGAAATCCCGGACATCTTCCCAAACGATCTCGTCGTAAATATCTGCGAAGTCAAACAGGCAGCAGTCGTCAAATACCGATGATGCCATACCATAGCAAATTCCGGAGAAAGAGTCCAGTTCCGAAAGGTGACGGCCGTAAGAAGCTTTTTTTAGTCTGCGGAAAAGGTCCATGTCCACGTCGCCGGCGACTATTCTCTCAGCCTCGGCTATAAGCTCGTCTCTGACTTTTTCCGGATATTCGCTTTCGCCTCCGGCAACCATCATTGATGTGTGCTTTATGGTTTCGTATCCACCACTGAAGGTGCCGTTGATGAGGCCTTCGGAGTACATCTTGTCAAACAGTCGTGATGATCCTCCGCAAAGCACCTGAAATGCCAGTTCACCGATAAGTTCTGTCTTGTACCCTTCCCTGCCGCCGGTGGTTGCAGGAAGTTTGAATCCCAGTTCAAAAATGGTTGCGCCAACTTCCATCTCACGGCTGCAGTAGTGAGACACAACGCTGTCGGGTTCGGCTTCACCGTAATCACGATCGGACACGGTAGCTGCGTTTTCAGGCAGCACTTCTTTTGCAATTTCCTTGATATGCTCAGGGTCGAAGTCACCGCAAACAATAAGACACATGTTGGACGGATCATAAAATGCCCGGTGGCAGTTGTAGAGGGTCTCGGCAGTAATGTCTGAAATGCTTTCAACCGTACCGGCAATTGAAACCCTCACCGGATGATTGTGGTACATTATCTCAAACAGACGCTCACCCACCTGACTGTTGGGATTGTCCTCATACATACGAATTTCCTGGGAAATGATGCCGCGTTCCTTTTCCACACTTTCTTCCGTAAAATAACCTGTGGAAACAAAAGTCAGAAGTTCGCGCAGGCAATCGTCAAAATGCTCGGTTGCAGTGAAATAGTACGCAGTCATCTCGTAACTGGTAAAGGCATTGGGGCTGGCGCCGTAGGCCGACAGTTTCTGAAGCGCATTGCCGTCCGGCATATCGAACATCTTGTGTTCCAGATAGTGAGCAACACCTGCAGGTGAGGTCTGCCACTTGCCGTCAAGAAAGAACTTAGTATCTACAGAACCGTAGTTGGTGGCAAAAAATGCGTCAGCTCTGGCAAAACCCTTTTTAGGCACAACAACAAGCTTCAAACCGTTTTCCAGAGTATCTGTATAAACAGTTTCCCCGAGTCTGGGATAGTCAATTTTTATCATTTTTCCACCCCTTTAAGAAAATACACAGTGTCGAGACAGACTTTATTGGCTGCTCTGACAACGTTTTCGGCTGTCAGCTTTTCCAGTTGAGCAGCAAGTTCCGCAGCTGTCCGGTCGTAGCCACCGATAATGCGGCTGAGAGCGCTTTCTTCCTGAGCGGCAAGAGAGTCGTCCTGACAACGCAGGGAGTTGAGCATATACTTCCTTGCTCCCTCAAGTTCTTCTTCGGTGATGTCACCTTTTTTGCACGCCTCAAGCTGGGCAAATATCTCGTCTTTGGCTATCTGATAGTTTTCAAACTCAACGCCGGAATTTACTATCATCAGTCCCTTGAACTTTTCAAGCCCGGAACTGGCATAGTAGCAAAGAGACAGCTTTTCGCGAACGTTCATAAACAGCTTTGAGTTAAGACTGCCGCCAAATACGGCGTTGAAAAGCACCATATCGGGATAATCCTCATCCGCTGCTGTAACACCTGTGCGGAATCCGATGGACAGCTTGCCTTGGGTAACGTCCATGGAATCTTCAACGTATTTCGGCTCGGTTACAGTATGACCGGTTGCAGTACCTGTGGGAACGATCTGCCCTCTGGGAAGGTCTTCAAGGGCACTGAGCATGGCATTCTCAACGCGTTTGCTGTCTGCGCTGCCAACGTAAATAATCTCAATCTGCGAAGTTTCAAGAACGTTGAGATAATGGCGATACAGAACTTCGTTTGTGATTATTTCCGCCTGCTGCCTGCTTCCGGTTTTGTCTATACCATAGGCTTCGTCGGCACACATGCTTTCTATGAGCCTGGACTGGGCGTATGAAATTTTATCATTTACCCTGGCATTGATAAGGTCGATGAGATTTTTCTTCTCCGACTCAAAATATTCGTCATCAAACTTTTCACCGTCGGTAACAGGACGCAGGAGCATCTCTCCCATAAGATCGCAGACTTTTTCCAGCAGACCGTCTTCAGGCAGAAATCGGTCATCGTTAAACTCAACACTCAGCCCAATGACCTGCACCTCTCCCCTTTTGCGCACCACCGCACCAATGGATGCACCGTAAAGCTCGTCCAGCTGGGAAGCTATGGAAACAAGGTCGGGGTGTTCGACGGTACCACGGCGAAGGATCACCGGAAACAAAGCATTCATTGCGGCTTCATCTTCGCTCAATGGGCGCAGAAGATTCAGCGTAATAGCTCCGGATTTGAATTTATCTGTCTTGATTGCAGTCAAGAATACGTCAGGCAGCAGCCGGCTGCGAATGGAGTTTTCCATATGGTCTGTCCTTTCGTATGCAGTACTTTTTATTCTGAATTTATATTATACATCTTTTTTCAGGAAAAGAAAATCTATTCACCACAAATTAATTGTTTTTTTACAATAAAAATTATTTTCAAGATGTAAAGGAAAACGCTTGACATCTCGGCAGATTTATTGTACAATGGCTCAGGCTCAAAAAGGAAAAGTCTGAAAGGGTGGTCAAACGTGAAGCGTGACAACTATGAAATGTCGCTGCTGCTGGACTTTTACGGCGATACACTTACCGAAAAGCAGCGTCACCTTTTCGACTGTTACTATAATCAGGATCTTTCCCTGGCAGAGATTGCCGAAAACGAAAATATCACCCGTCAGGGCGTGAGAGATGCTATCGTTCGGTCTGAATCCAGCATGGAAGAGCTTGAGCAAAGCATCGGACTTATCAGAAAACACAAAGCAATGAGCGAATGCATCAGCCGAATAAACCGTGCCACCGATGAGCTTCGCATTATAGCCAGAGGACTTCTGCAGGAACGCGAAGTCACCGCTCTTGCAGACGAGATAGATGCCGCTGCTGCGGCGATTAGCGATTAGTGAAAGGATAAACTATGGCTTTTGAAAGTCTTTCCGATAAGCTGACATCAGCGTTCAAAAAGCTTAAAAGCAAAGGCCGCCTTACCGAGGCCGATGTTAAGGAAGCCATGCGTGAGGTTAAACTCGCGCTGTTGGAAGCTGACGTAAGTTTTAAGGTTGTCAAGCAGTTCGTTGCTGATGTAACAGCCCGTGCTGTGGGTGCAGACGTGCTTGAAAGCCTCACCCCTGCCCAGATGATCATCAAGATCGTCAACGAAGAGCTGACCAAGCTCATGGGCAGCGACAGCCAGAAACTCCAGATATCCTCCAAGCCGCCTACAGTCGTTATGCTTGTTGGTCTTCAGGGTGCCGGTAAAACCACCAACGGTGCAAAACTTGCCGGACTTATGAAGAAAAACGGCAAACGTCCCCTGCTTGTTGCCTGCGACGTTTATCGTCCTGCAGCTATCAAGCAGCTTGAGGTGGTTGGCGGTCAGCTGGACATCCCAGTTTTCCAGATGGGCCAGTCCGATCCTGTTGAGATCGCAAAGGCTGCCATCAAACATGCCGACGCTCACGGCAACGACATGGTATTTCTCGATACCGCAGGCCGTTTGCATATAGACGAAGCTCTGATGGACGAGCTGAAAGCCGTCAAGGCTGCTGTGGATCCCACCGAAATAATGCTGGTGGTAGATGCCATGACCGGTCAGGACGCTGTAAACGCTGCTCA
>JAZULX010000256.1:0-9461 GCA_045603325.1 Oscillospiraceae bacterium
GGTGTCAGACACCCAGCCTGCAAAACACACGCTTTTGCTCACCTTCAGGGAAGCTGCAAGGTCGGATAGTTCCTGATGCTGTTCGCCGTCACCGGCGATGACAAGCTTTGTGTTGGGCAGTGAACTGTGGGTTTTTGCAAAGGCTTTGATCAGCGTCGGCATATCCTTGACGGGATTGAGACGGGCTGCAATGCCAAAGACAACATCCTCGTCGGACACTTCAAAACCGATGGAATCAAAAAACTCTTTCCGGGACAGTGAGGGCTGATTCAGAGAATAATCAATGCCATTGTAAATGGAGAACGTGGTATGAGGGTCAAAGCCTCTGGACACAAGCATATCCGCTATCGGGTCTGATACGCCGATGCGGTAGTCCAGCATACGCAGAGATACTGAGTTGATCGTACCATAGGTCAGATGATGCAGAGGACGCCCCATATAGTCGAGCTTATAATCGCTGTGAACGGTGGTCACCACAGGAAGCTGCAGCTTGTTCCTGAGCAGGGCGCCGTACATATTGGCTTTTGTGCCGTGGCAGTGAATGATCTCAAACTCACCGGAGGTGATGAACTCGGTAAGCTTTTTCAAAGTTGAGAAGAAACTTCCGGAAATGATATGAGTGGGAATGCCCAAATCCCTTGCTTCATCGGCAAACTGACCGTCTGTAAAGCAGATCATTTCTGCGGTAATGGTGTTATTCAGTTCTTTAAGCAGAGAGTGGACGTGGGTTTTTGCTCCGCCTACGTCACCGCCGCTGATAAGATGGACAACCTTCATGTACATTCTCCCAAAATTTGATTATATATCTTGTTAATTTGAACAATTTATTATACAATACTTGGTGTTATGGGTCAAGCGTACCCTATCTGACTCTCAGGAGGTAAATATGAAAATTATCAACGAAAAAGGTAAGCTCTTCGGCATTATCAATGTCGTGGACCTTATCGCAATTCTGGTTATTGTGGCTGTTGTGGCAGGCGTTATCTGGAAGATCGGTTTTAACAAGATTTCCGATGCCATAGCTGCCGATATGGAGATCACCTACACCGTCAAGGTTGAGCAGGTGGATGTCGAGCTGTATGAACGCATCAAGGAAACCGTTCCTGCCACCATTATGACCAACGGCACATATGTGGACGGCGAGTTCACCGATGTTGAGCTTTTGGGATACGTTACCGAGGGCAAGGACGAATACGGCAACGTGGTCTATTATGAGGACGAAACCATGTGCGACCTGCTGTTTACTGCCAAAGCCAAGGTTCCTCAGGGTTCCGTTAACCTGCCTGTCGGTTCTCAGGAAGTCCGACTTGGCAAGGAGCATATCGTCAAGACCAGATACTTTGAAGTCACAGGCATCGTTATGAGCCTGGATGTGCCTCAATGAGCGCGGCAATACTGAACTGTCTTGTCGCAAGGTTTGTAAGATTTATCGCCAAATGCTATGAGCATTCCGTTCTGGCGCGGATAACCGGATTCTTCTCGAGGATGTACGGCCTGTCATTTCTGAAAAGAGTTATGGACAAGCTGTTCCTTTGCAGTTCCGGCATCACCCGGGGCAGCAGGATATACGGTTGGTGTGAGCGGTTTAACAATAAGCTCCACAGCCTTCACGGCAAATGGCGTCCTGTTCTGGACAGCAGTATTCCCGGCAGGCTGTATATATGCCTGACAGGTTCTGCGGTAATATCAAACAGCCTTGTAGGTAAAGCAGTTTTTGAACCTGGTATGAAGCGGGTGCTGTTGGTTGTGTTTTCTCTGTTCCTGCCCATTGACTGGGCACTGAGAGACGTGCTCCGCATCAGTTTCCTCGCTTCAATTTGGGATGAGGTGTTCCTGCTTGGCAGTGCGGCATATCTTATCCTTGACCTGATTTTTGCGGTAAAAGCAAGAAAACCCAGAGTTTCTCCTCTGGATATGCCCATTATCTCTTTCCTGGGCGCAGGTCTCGCTCTTATGTTCATTGTTTCTCCTTTCTTCAATATCGCCGTTGCAGGCTACAGAGCAACCGTTCAGTATATTCTGTGGTTCTTTGTGGTTCTCAGGCTAGTGCAGGAGGAGAAAGACGTGGTCATCGTCTGCTGTATCTTTACCGTTATGACCACGCTTATTGCGCTTCACGGTATTTATCAGTATATCGTGGCTGTGCCCATACCCGACAGTTGGACAACTTCCACTGAGTACGGTATCAGAACGCGAGTATTTTCGATTTTCGGAAGCCCCAATATCATGGGTGATTTCATGGCATTGATGGCACCCATAACAGCCTCTCTGGCCTATTATTTCAAGGATTACAGGCTCAAAGTAGTTATGTGGGGCTGTGTAGTGCTTATGTGCTTTGCGTGTCTGTTTACGCTTTCTCGCGGCGCATGGTTTGCTTTGGCAATTGCTGTGTTCATTTTCGGCCTTATCAACGACAAGAAGATACTTGTGCTTTGCGCTTTTGCCATTCTGATTGCGCTGAATATCCCTGCGGTATCAAGCAGAATAGACTTTCTGTTTACCGACGACTTCAAGTTCGCCAGCCAGAGCGGCGGTCGTGCCGGTCGTAAAGCCCTTGCGCTGCTGTACCTGACATTCTTCTCAAACCCCTGGTTTGGCTTCGGTCTTGGCATGTTCGGCGGTGCTGTGGCAATGCAGTATAAGCCTTATTTGTGGATCAGTTATTGCTACGTCGATAACTATTATCTCAAGATAATGACTGAAATGGGTTATATCGGCATTTCTGTGTTTGTTCTTACTCTTGTTTGCATGCTGTATAATTGCCTGCGTTCAATTACCAGATGCAAGAAAAGAAAGGATCCTTTGGGATATATCGCCGGAGGTATGTTCTCGGGCCTTTGCGGTGTGCTGGTGCACTGTTACTTTGAAAACATCTTTGAAGAACCGTATATGATGGCATATTTCTGGGGTATAGTTGCCCTGATAATCTTCATCGGTTTTTTCAATAACGGAAAATCTTCAGAAGAAAGGGAATTGGTCTGATGGATAACTGCATTTTTTGCATGATCGCTTCCGGTGAGCTTCCCGGATACAAGATTTACGAAGACGAATACGCCGTGGCTTTTCTCGACATTGCCAAGGATATCGACGGCCACACTCTAGTAGTGCCCAAGAAGCACTGCAGAAACGTACTTGATGCTGACGATGAGACCCTGGCTCACGTTGCAAGGACGATCAAAACCGTCGCTAACCACTATATATCCCTGGGATATGACGGTATAAACATCCTCAATGCTAACGAGTCCTGCGCTCAGCAGACTGTGTTTCATCTTCACTTCCACATTATTCCCCGCAAAAATGACGACGGTATCGATGCCTGGCCCAAGCTTGATTGCGCACAATATGAGCTTGAAGAAATGTGGAACAAACTAAAAATGATATAATGAAATCCCCGGAAACGTAAATGTTTCCGGGGATTTTTTTACTGAATTCTTGTTTTCATAGCTTCCTTTGCCAGCTCCACAGCCCGGTCGGGAATTTCATCCTGACTGTAACGTGCGTAGTTGTAGTAAAGTATGAAGTCTATCAGTTCGGGATCTGATTTAAGCTCCTTCTCGTAAAACTCGATGGGAGTTTCACAGACCACCTTGGGGTACCTTGCCTGGCCCTTTTTGGGCAGTTCCTTATATGCAAACCTGACATTCATCCGGTTTGTGGGGAAGTCCGCGATTTTTTCGGGACGCTGAGTGATCTTCTTTGCGGCTTCTCTGATGGATGAGCCGATGTTGGAAAGCACGGTTTTCAGGTCGAAAAGGTCTTCGGTCTCGTCAATGAACTCGCTTTCACCCTCAGGATCAAACATGGAGCGCAGCTTGTTCATGAAAGCGGGTAGCTTCTTTATGCCCTTGCCGGTCTTCCTAAAGAACCAGCGGAGGAACAGGAAAGCGATACCTGCCAGACATGCAAACACAACGACATAGAAGATGATATCTTCCAGCAGAGTGATATTGCTCTCAGGCATATCTTCGAATATGCTGGCACCGACTTCGGTGGCGGTATCGTCCTCGACCTGCTTGTTGTTGCCGGTTCTCTGGTCAAGCAGGTCGTTGATAAATCCAAATACAGTGCCAAAGCCCTTGACAAAATAAACAGAAATTATTTTGAACAGCCTGAACAGAGGATAGATGTTGGAAACCAGCATTGCCAGAATGATAAAGGCAGTGATGATCATAAAATTGTTCATCTGCATACCTGCGGGGTAATGCACTGACTTTTCGTCGATACCTTTGTGGAGACTCTTGCGCAGACCCTTTGCATTCAATGCATACAGAGACAGCAGGAAGAAGACAATTGCGGTCCAGTTGGTCACATTGCTGGCCTGGACTGAAAGCTCACCGGCTTTGTAAACTATCATGCACAGCAGATAGATGATGATGCCGAGAACAGCAAAGGGAGCATAAATGACGTAACCGGCCTTTCTTGCCATGAAGAAGAAAACAACGGTCATGGCTCCGGAGAAAATTGCGTAGAAGATCTTATATGCCAGATAACCGCCGGGAGCAGTCAAAAAGATCAGCACACAGATACCCACAGCACCAATGGCACAGAGAATGATGCTTATTTCACCGGTTTTGTACATGGATACGCGGCCAAGTATGTAGCCAACCACAGAAAGGCAGGCGAATGCAGTAAGTACAAGGAAAGGTGAGCTGGGGAACAGCATTCTTTCAAAAAGAAGTGCCATAGGGAAGATAAACAGGATTGAGAGGATAAGGTTGATGCATTCAAACAATGCTCTTTGCTTGTTAAACCTCAAAATCAATTACCTCCCTTCTGATGGGGATATGGGTTACGGTATTGGTGTTGGAACGCAGATGATCGGCACGTTTCTCCAAAGGTTCGTTCCAGAAAGTGGAAAGAATCATGATGTCGCAGTTGCTGACACGGTCTTCCATCATGCGGTCCAGAGTCTGATAAATGGTCTCGTTCTGCTTGATTACCAATGCAGCGAGGATCTGGAAAATGGATTCCAGATGAGATTCGGAGCAGTTGGCGTTCAGGCCGATGGGTTCCTTGGGGTTCAGGGCATTCATACCGTTGGTATAGAAACCGACGTCGATACCGCTGTGGACAGCCCAATGAGCAAAAGTGGCAACGATTCGCAGTGAACCTTCAAGGGATTCTGCCTGTTCTTCTGTGAGGTAGCCCCAGAAGTTGTCTTCCGGTTCACAGTTCAGAACGATCATAACGCGGGGTGAGCATGTATAGTCGTGGGTCTTGACCTGCAGTTCGCCTGTTCTGGCGGAAGCTTTCCAATGGATGTCGCGCATATTGTCGCCGCTCTGGTATTCACGGATACCGTTTACCAGCATGGGATCGGGAAGGATCCAACGTTTGACGGCAACATCGCCCTGCCATTTCAGAGCGTCGTTGGAAAGAGCGTCAGAGTCAAGCAGACGGGGATATACAAAAAGCTTTGCATCACCAATGTATTCTTTGCCGACAGAGTTCATACCGAACATATCGCCTATGGTAACGGATGTGTTGGAAAGGTCGTAGTAACCTCTCCTGAGGCATCTGACCTCATGACGACGGGTAATCTTGCTGTAGCCGTTCATGAAGAACACGCTTTTGTGGAAGCGTTCGTCGGCTATATCAAGGTTTTCGGTATTTTTGAAGCGCAGCCATTTGGAAATCTTGGATTCCACACGAACCCAAGGCAGGGGAGTTAGTTTTTTGTTGACAAGGGTTTCGATCATTTCCAGCTTGTCGCCTTCAAAGACGGATTTCCTGCTAATGGCTCTGCGATAGCTGAGCTTTTTGAATCCAACGGAAGAATAATAGCGAACCTGCAGCAGACACAGCAGTCCCACGACAATAATTATCCAGAATATATTGCCCATGAGATTATTAGCTCCTTATTATTCTTCGACAGTCTCGGTTTTTTCTTCGGACAGTCTGGCAGCAGGCTCCTCGGTGGGAGCATTGATACGGCCCATAAGACGTTCGATGAGTTCGACAGACTTTTCAGCTGCACCATAGCTGCTGCGAAGAACAAGACGGTGTGCAAATACGGGTTCAGCAAGACGCTTAACATCGTCAGGCAGGACATGATCGCGGCCGTTGATGGCAGCGTAAGCCTGACATGCACGCATCATGGCAAGCATACCACGGGGGCTGACACCAAGAGATACGTCTTCCAGGCTGCGGGTTGCGTCTACGATACGGACAATGTAATCCTTAATGGGTTCGGAAACGAATACCTTTGCATAGGAATTCTGGATATCGATGATTTCTTCCTTGGTAACAACGGCTTCAAGGTCGTTGAAGGGGTTGGCATCGTTGAAACGGTCAAGAACCTTCTTTGCATCGGCGCCAACGGGATAACCCAGCTTCATGCGGATAAGGAAACGGTCCATCTGAGCTTCAGGAAGCGGGAAGGTACCGGAAGACTCAACAGGGTTCTGGGTGGCGATTACGAAATAAGGAGCGTCCAGCTTACGGGTCTCGCCGTCAACAGTGATCTGCTTTTCTTCCATACATTCCAACAGAGAGGACTGAGTACGGGGAGTGGCACGGTTGATTTCGTCAGCCAGCATAATGTTGGTAAATGCAGGACCGGGACGGAAGTCGAATTCGCCTGTCTTCTGGTTGTAAATATTAAGACCGGTTACGTCGGAAGGCAGCAGGTCAGGAGTGAACTGGATACGTTTGAAGTCGCAATCCACGGATTTGGCAAGGGTCTTGGAAAGAACTGTCTTACCGGTGCCGGGAACGTCGTCCAGCAGGATGTTGCCGCCGGAGAAAAGACCGACCATGATGAGGTCAAGCTCTTCTTCCTTGCCGACAATGACCTTGGATACATTTTCTCTGATCTTGTCAGCGATAACCTTAATCTGTTTGATTTCCATTAAAAAATAACCTCCCACAGTGATTCCAGGATTGTGCAAAAGTTAGAATTCTACGAATAAATAATCGCACAAATCACAAAATATGAATTAATTATAGTATTTAAAAGCATAATATGCAAACATAAAAAGGTGATTTATGTGAAGATTTGGTGTGCAAAATTGGTATATTTGTCATAATTAAACTGAACAGTTAACAGTTTTAAGATTTCTTACAGTTTAAGCTCAAAAATACTGGTTAGGCTAATGCCTTCATACCATGCGAAGTATTCTTTGGGAGGTATAACTTCTTCCAAAAGAGTTGCTCCTGACATAGTAATAATTCTTTTTGATGCCATATTTGATGAACTGCAAGTCAGATATATGCGGTTCATGCCGTGATACTTTGCCACGGGCAGAACAAGCTGCAGTGCTTTAAGTGAATATTTGTTTCCTCTGAATTCCTTATATATTTCATATCCGACATGTCCGTTATAGTATGAATGAAAATTATTTCCGATTCTGATACTGATTTTGCCAACAGGTTTGCCTTCAACTGAGATATCATAGAAGTAGAAAGGGAGAATTACGTCATCGCCCGGGTTTTGTTCTATGATATGAAGTTCAAATCCATTATCGCCCAGTGTATTGAAATCATTATTGAATTTAAACATGAAATGTACCTCAAAATAAAAAACTCCCGGAAAAGTCCGGGAAGATAAATGAAGTGAGATAGACGCGTTGACTCCTGGCAGGGGAAGA
Organism: Oscillospiraceae bacterium; assembly: GCA_045603325.1. Taxonomy (GTDB): domain Bacteria; phylum Bacillota; class Clostridia; order Oscillospirales; family Oscillospiraceae; genus SIG469. The sequence goes on from JAZULX010000256.1 coordinate 7,590, forward strand.
GTGAAGGGGGCGGTCTTGGAGCCACCTTCGCGATCAAAAACCCGCCCGCAAGCGTTAACTCTGACTGGAAGTCAGAGTTAAAAAGAACAGGAAGAAACATTCTTGTTTCTTCCTGTTCGTATAATTACTTAACTTCGCACTTTGCGCCGGCTTCTTCGAACTTAGCAACGAGAGCGTCAGCGTCTTCCTTGGAAATCTTTTCCTTGATAGCCTTGGGAGCGTTGTCAACGACTTCCTTAGCTTCTTTCAGGCCGAGACCGGTAACTTCGCGGACAACCTTGATAACGTTGATCTTGTTGGCGCCAACTTCGGTGAGGATGACGTCGAACTCGGTCTGTTCAGCAGCAGCGGCTTCGCCAGCACCAGCGGCGGGAGCAGCAACAGCAGCGGCAGCGGCGGAAACGCCGAATTCATCTTCGAGAGCGTGTACGAGCTCAACAAGCTCCAGAACGCTAAGAGTCTTTACTTCTTCGATAAGGGCAGTAATTTTTTCGCTGGCCATTTTAATGAACCTCCGTAAATAATTTTAGTTTAATAGGATTTGCAGTCAAGCTGCATTATTCTGCAGCAGCCTCTTCGACGGGAGCGCCGCCTTTGGACTGTGCGATCTGGTCGATAACAACGGCCAGAGAAGAGATGGGTGCGAGGAAGGTACCCAGAACCTGAGACAGCAGAGCGTCCTTGGAAGAAAGAGCGGACATCTCGATGATCTCGGGAACGGACAGAGCCTTGCCTTCTACGAAGCCGCCCTTGATTTCGAACTTACCGGCAGTCTTCTTGGCGAATTCGCCGATGACGCGGCAGGGAGCGATGCAGTCGGTTTCGCAGGTAGCGAGGGAAGTGGTTCCGTTAAGAAGTTCGTCGAACTCGGTGTAGCCAATCTTGTTGGCAGCAAGACGAGTAAGAGTATTCTTGACAACAGTGTATTCGACACCGGCTTCACGCAGCTGCTTACGCAGTTCGTTATCTTCGGCAACAGTGATACCCTTGTAGTCTACGAATACGCCGCCCTGAGCATTCTGCATTCTGGCAGCCAGAGCGTCAACGATTTCCTTCTTGGACTGGAGAATCTTTTCGTTAGGCATTGAAATTTCACCTCCGTGATGATGAATGAAAAAAGTGTCCTCACGCCAAAAGACATGAGGACACAGTAACAGACAAGTTAAGTGTTGCTTCCTCGGCAGGAACTACGGTTACGGCTTTTGCCTCCTGCTGTCTACGGCGCTTGAATATATTAGCATGTCGACAACAATATGTCAACTACTTTTTTCAGGTTTCAGGGCCGAAATTTTTCGGCCCTGAATTATTGATTAATACTTGGCAGTGTTGACCTTGACGCCGGGGCCCATGGTGGAAGCAACGACGCAGGAACGGATATACTGACCCTTGGCAGCTGCGGGCTTAGCCTTGATAACAGCACCGATGAGAGCTTCGAAGTTCTCGGTCAGCTTTTCGGGACCAAAGGAAACCTTGCCGATGGGGCAGTGGATGATGTTGGTCTTGTCGAGACGGTACTCGATCTTACCAGCCTTGACTTCCTTAACAGCGTTGCCCACGTTGGGGGTAACGGTGCCGGCCTTGGGAGAGGGCATCAGGCCCTTGGGGCCCAGAACCTTTCCCAGACGGCCAACGATGCCCATCATGTCGGGAGAAGCGACGACGACATCAAAGTCGAACCAGTTTTCCTTGGTGATCTTTTCCACCAGCTCCATGCCGCCTGCGTAGTCAGCGCCGGCTGCCAGAGCTTCGTCCATCTTGGCATCCTTTGCGAACACCAGAACCTTGCGGGTCTTGCCGGTGCCGTTGGGCAGAACGATAGCGCCACGAACGTGCTGGTCAGCATGACGGGAGTCAACGCCCAGCTTGATGTGG
>JAZULX010000257.1:0-5194 GCA_045603325.1 Oscillospiraceae bacterium
AGGAGGCCGACCCCTACGGCGAACAATGTGACACTATTTTCTTTACTGTCCGTTCCCAATATTACGCGTATTTTTTGTGCAATATTAACATATTTTTAACACTTTCAAATATTTGGAGCACAAATCGTTGATTTTTGGAGTGTCAAAGTAGTATAATACATACTGTAACGTGACCGTGGACATTTGTCTTTCACAGTCCGTCACATACATACATCAAAAGGAGAAACACAAAATGAAAATGAGAAGAGTACTTTCTCTGGTACTGGCTGTTCTGATGCTGGCCGCCCTCATGGCAGGCTGCTCCGGTTCTTCCAACAAGAACGTCATCAAGATCGGCGTTTTCGAGCCCGCTTCCGGCGACAACGGCGCAGGCGGCAAGCAGGAAACCCTCGGCATCCAGTATGCCAACCAGAAAACCCCCACCGTTACCATCGACGGCAAGGAATACACCGTCGAACTGTCCATCGTTGACAACGAATCTTCCAACGATAAGGCCGCTACCGCTGCCAGCCAGCTGGTAAGCAACGGCTGCTCCATCGTTCTTGGTTCCTACGGCTCCGGCGTTTCCATCGCTGCAAGCCCCACCTTCGAGCAGGCAGGCATCCCCGCCATCGGCGTCACCTGCACCAACCCCCAGGTTACCGAAGGCAACAGCCATTACTTCCGTATCTGCTTCCTGGATCCCTTCCAGGGCACCGTTCTTGCTAACTTTGCAAAGGACGAACTGGGCGCCACCAAGGCATACTGCATCGCCAAGCTGGGCGACGACTATTCCGTAGGCGTCTGCAACTACTTCATCGATGCTTTTGAAGCTCTTGGCGGCGAAGTAGTTTACGAAACCTTCCCCGAAGGCAACTCCGACTTCACCTCTTACGTTGCAAATGCTGCCAACGCAGGCGCTGAAGTTTTCTTCGCTCCCGTTTCCATCGAAGCTGCTGCTCTGATCATCGACCAGGTCTATGCTCAGGGTCTCGACATCCCCATGCTGGCCAGCGATACCTGGGACTCCAACGTAGTTCTGAACACCGCTGAAGGCAAGGACGTTGACATCTATGTTACCACCTTCTATCAGGAAGGCGGCAACCCCGAATTCGACTCCGGCGTTAAGGCATGGATCAACTCCGACGCTACTGCCAAGACCAACAACGGCGGCGACGACACCATCGCAGCTGTTACCGCCATGGGTTACGACGCTTACTACGTAGCTCTTGAAGCCATCAAGGCTGCCAACTCCACCGAACCCGCCAAGATCATGGAAGCCATCTGGAACGTCTCCTATCAGGGCGTTACCGGCCCCATCGCTTTTGGTGAAAACGGCGACGCTGACCGCAACACTGCGTTCATCAAGCATGCCAACACCGAGACCGGTGCATGGGACTTCGTTGCTGAACAGGGCATCCAGTAAGTTCCACCGCACTCCTCAGATCCCGACTTAATAATTACGGCGGCGGGAATCCCACCCGCCGCCGTAGATTTTTACTTTGCGTTTTCCCCAACTCCTATCCCCCGGAGGTCGTTTAAATGGATTTCATCCAAACAAATCTGCCTTACATATTGGCAGGCATATCCGTCGGCGGTCAGTACGCCCTGATAGCCATTGGCTATACCATGGTTTACGGCATACTGCGTCTGATCAACTTCGCCCACGGCGACGTTTTTATGGCAGCCGGCCTTATTATGGTCTATGCTACCACTGTTCTGCCCCTTTACCTTGCTATACCTCTGGTGATTATCGTCACCGTTCTGATAGGCTTTACCATTGAGCGCGTGGCTTACAAGCCCCTGCGCAACGCTCCCAGAATGTCTATCATGATAAGCGCCATCGGCGTTTCCTACCTTATCCAGAACCTTGCCCTGTACATCACAGGCGGTCTGTCCAAGCAGTATCCTTCCATCCCCTGGATAAGCGACTCCATTACCGTCTTCGGCGCAACCACTAAAATGGTCACTGTCATCACTCCCGTACTTACCGTGGTTCTGATTGTGGCTCTGGTGCTGCTTATCAAGTACACCAAAATCGGCATGGCCATGCGTGCTGTGTCCCGTGACTTTGAAACTTCTCAGCTTATGGGCGTTAAGATAAATTCCGTCATTTCCGCAACCTTCATCATTGGTTCTTTCCTGGCGGCAGTTGGCTCATTGCTGTATTTTACCAACTATACCGGCGTTACTCCCACCGCAGGCTCCATGCCCGGCCTTAAGGCCTTCGTTGCAGCTGTCTTCGGCGGTATCGGTTCCATTCCCGGCGCAGTCATCGGTGCTTTCATTATCGGCATCTGCGAAAACATCATCAAGGGTCTCGGCTGGACCACCTTCTCCGACGCCTTTACCTTTGCTCTGCTGATAATCATCCTGATGACCAAGCCCACCGGCCTGTTCGGTGAAAAGGCTACCGACAAGGTTTAAGGAGGCGATGACATGACTAAATTCAACGACAAGAAAAACTCTATCATCGCTCTGGCCCTTGTTGCCGGCATGTTCGTTCTGCTTGTAGTGCTGGAGGCTGTGGTTCCTCATACCTCCATCGTATTTACCGTTCTGAAAAAGGGCGCCATTTACTCTCTGGTTGCCGTTTCCATGAACCTGCTCAACGGCTTTACCGGCCTGTTCTCCCTCGGTCAGGCAGGCTTTATGCTCATCGGCGCCTACACCTACGCCATTTTCACCATTCCCGTAGCCGACCGTCTTTCTGTTTATCAGTACTATGACGGCGGTCTTGTCCAGTTTGCTCTGCCCTCCATCATTGCTCTGCTGCTGGCAGGCGTTATGGCAGCCATCTTCGCTTTCCTTATCGGTCTGCCCGTTCTGAGACTGAAGAGCGACTATCTGGCCATCGCCACCCTGGGTTTTGCTGAAATCATCCGCGCCATCTTCCAGTGGGACAAGCTGGGCGTTATCACCAACGGTTCCAACGTTCTGAGAAAATACACCTGCTATAACTCCACTTTGTTCTATTTTGCCGTGGCAGGCATATGTATCGCCATAATCGTGCTGCTTATCAATTCGTCCTACGGCCGTGCTTTCAAGGCTATTCGTGACAACGAGATAGCTGCCGAAGCCATGGGCATCAGCCTGTTCAAGCATAAGCAGTTGGCTTTCGTCATCAGTTCTTTCTTTGCAGGTATCGGCGGCGCACTGCTGGCCATGTTCCAGTACACTATCCAGGCTTCCCAGTTCAAGACCGCTCTGACCTATGAGCTGCTGCTCATCGTTGTTATCGGCGGCATCGGCTCCATCACCGGCAGCTGCCTTGGCTCTTTCCTGTTCATCGCCTGCTCCGAATGGTGGCTGCGTTTCCTGGACGTTGAAGGCGCCATTCCCCTGCTGCGTCCCGGTTTCCGCAAGGTCGTTTTCTCCATCATCATCATGGTCATCGTCCTGTTCTACAGCCAGGGCATCATGGGTACCCGTGAATTCTCCGTTTCCGGCATGATAAACTTCTTCAAAACGGGAGGGCCAATAGGATGGATAAAACGGAAACGTGCCGCAAAGGCCAAAAAGACGGAGGTGACCGTCAATGAGTAACAACGTACTTCGCATCGACGATCTTACCATGCAGTTCGGCGGCGTTGTGGCCGTCAACAACCTTAGCATGGAAGTCAACAAGGGCGAGATTGTTGCCCTTATCGGTCCCAACGGTGCAGGCAAAACCACTGCATTCAACTGCATCACCGGCGTTTACGAGCCTACCAACGGTCAGGTCTCCCTTAACGGCGAAATCATCCTTTCCAACCATCCTCAGGGCAAGATGAAGAAGCAGTATGCCGGCGAAAATGCCGACAAGTACAACAAGGTCGTCACCAAAAAGCCCGATCAGATCACAAAACTGGGCATTGCCCGTACCTTCCAGAATATCCGCCTGTTCTCCACCATGACCGTGCTTGAGAACGTACTGGTGGCAAAGCATATGCGTGCAAATCACAACGTGTTTTCCGCTACTTTCAGGCTGAATAAGGAAGAGCAGCGTATGCGTAAGGAAGCTCTGGAGCTGCTGGAAATTCAGGGTCTTGCACACCTGAAAGACGAGGTTGCTTCCAACCTGCCCTACGGTCTGCAGCGCCGTCTTGAGATCGCCCGTGCCCTGGCCACCGATCCGCAGCTTCTGCTGCTGGACGAGCCTGCTGCCGGCATGAACCCTCAGGAAACTCAGGAACTGACCGATTTTATCCATCAGATAAGAAAGGATTTTGACCTGACTATCCTGATGATCGAGCACCATATGGACCTTGTTATGCAGATATCCGACAGGATATATGTTATCGACTTCGGCAAACTGATTGCTCATGGCACTCCCGCCGAGGTCAGCACAAATCAGCGCGTTATCGACGCGTATCTGGGGGTGAGCGACGATGCTTAGTATCAAAGATCTCAGCGTAAATTACGGCGGCATCAACGCTGTCCGGGGCATCTCCTTCGACGTACCCGAAGGCAAGATCGTCACCCTTATCGGCTCCAACGGTGCAGGCAAATCCACCACCCTGCGCACCATTGCCGGTATTGTCGCCGCAAAAGCCGGTTCCGTCACCCTCGACGGTGAGGAACTGCTGGGCAAAGCACCCAACGAAATTGTCAGCCGCGGTCTGACTCTCGTTCCCGAAGGCCGTAAGGTTTTCTCCGACCTGACCGTTCTGGAAAACCTGCGTATTGGTGCTTATCTCCGCAAGGACAAAGCCGGTATCAACTCCGATATCGAATGGTGCTACGAACTGTTCCCCCGTCTGAAGGAACGTTCCTGGCAGCTGGCCGGTACCCTTTCCGGCGGTGAACAGCAGATGCTGGCCGTTGCAAGAGCTCTTATGGCTCGTCCCAAGATAATCATGATGGACGAACCGTCTCTCGGTCTTGCTCCCATCATCGTTCAGGGCATTTTCGACATTATCCGCAAGATAAACCATGAAGGCGTTACCGTCCTGCTTATCGAGCAGAACGCCAACATGGCCCTCAAGGTGGCCGACTACGGTCACGTTCTGGAGGTGGGTCAGATAGCCCTTTCCGGTCCCGGTTCCGAACTGCTGGCCAACGACCGCGTCCGTGAGCTGTATCTCGGTACCGCAAAAAAATAAGATTTTTAAAAGAGCTGTGTCGTATGGCACAGTTCTTTTTAGTTAACAGTTAACAATTAATAATTAACAGGCGTGATGAGCTGTGTTGTGCGTAATTGGCGGGACATCCGGGTCAGCGAGCTGACCCACGG
>JAZULX010000258.1:0-1531 GCA_045603325.1 Oscillospiraceae bacterium
AACACCAGCACTGCCAGCAAAAACAGCACAGACCGGAACACCAGTCTGGCATAATGGAGGGCCGAAATCTTTGACAGTTTGATCGTTTTTCTTGTTGTTTTGTTGTCTGCGTTTCTCAATTAACTCACCTGTTGACTGCTCGATCGAAGTACGATTGTTTTATAATGTATATATAATAGCACATTTTTGCAGTTTTTGTTGCCTGTTTTATTGACTGGCAAAAATCTGTTGGATATAATTATCACAGCTTGTCGAAAAAGTCCATTTGGACTGTTTTGGCAGTCTCAATCGTTAAACATTGTGACATTTTCTCACCCGGGAGGTTGGAATAATGCCCCGCACAAAAGTGATTGAAGCTCTTTATGAGTGCGCTGTAAATGCCGCCGGATTTCAGGACATAATTGACCGATTCTTTGAACTGACCGGCCTGACAGCCGTGGCAGCGGACCCATTTAATCACATTATAGCTGCTGCCGGAAACATTCAGGCAGAACACGGAAGCTCGTGGGATGGTATAGTCAGTTCCGATGCAAACTGCACTGTTCGGGATATTCGCCACGAAAATACCATGTTAATGAAGCTGGCGGTCATATGCAGCACTGAGCCTATCGGAAACTATGACGATCTTGTTGCTGCGTTGGCAAACTGCCTGCACACCGCCTGGTTTCGTCTGCGTTATACCGCTCTTAATATGCCGAACAGCAAAAGCCGGTATTTGCTTTCTTTGCTCAGTGGTGACACCACCGCCGCCTCAGCAGTAAGCTTTTCCGGTCCTTTTGTCGTTGCTGTTTCTGTCCAATCGGAACAGGCTGCAAACCTGTTGGATGTGCTTTCATCCATTGCGGGCAGTCAGATTGTCTTTGCCCGGGATAACGACGAATACATATTCCTGATAAACCCGAACATAATTCCCGCTTCCGTATTGAACAATTTGGCAAAGCAGCACCAATTGACGTTGGGTGTCAGTCAGACCTTTACCGACGTTGAACAGGTTTCACGGTTCCGAACTCAGGCAAGAAATGCCGCAGCCGCTGCTGCCCGGTTCCGGGATTTTTCTGGCTGTGCGATGTTCGACAGGATGAAGCTGTTTTCCATGTTCGACAGCATTTCCGGCACCCATATGGGGCAAAGCATGATGGACTCTCAGGTGGAAATTCTGGCAAAATCCGACAGAGAAAAAAACACCGGGTTCATGCGCACTTTGTTCTGCTGGCTTTTGAATTCCCAGCATGCCGCCGCTGCTGCCAAACAGCTTGGCGTTCACCGCAACACGCTGGACAATCGTCTTTCCAAAATCAACGAGCTTATTGATGCCGACTGGAACAGCTTTACATACTCCACAAGTATGCTTTATTCCCTGTATGTGACTTTGGCTGACATGGGGCAGCTGGAATACTTCGATTAAAAAAGGATGCCGCTATTAGGAGGTTGCGGAAAGGGATTTTCGCAACCTCCAATGATATTTTCCCTGACGGGAAAGCGATATATTTCCTTCGGAAATATGAAATATTGCTGACGCAATGTGATATAT
>JAZULX010000259.1:0-2968 GCA_045603325.1 Oscillospiraceae bacterium
GTGGGGGCGGTGGCGGAGGTGTAGCCGCCGTCGTTGCAGTAGAAGTAGGAGTCGTTAACGGTGAGAGTACCGTGGTTGCCGACAAAGGCTGCGGTACGCAGAACGCCGTTGGTGTTTACGTTGACATTGTTCAAAGTCAGCTTGCCTTCATCGGCTGCAGCAAAAGCGGAACCGATGCCGGTAAAGTCGTTGCCGCCTACGCCGGTAAAGTCAACCTTCATGTTGGAAACGGTGTATTCGCCCTTGCCGCCTACACGGACAGCACCAAAGCGTTCACCTTCGGAGGTGACGGAACCGCCGGTGGCACCTTCGTTGTTGTAGGCCACGTTGTTCAGAGCCTTGAGAACGGACTTCTCGGGAACAACGCCGGTTTCGTCAACGTAGAGAGCAACGGTCATCAGCTGCTCGGAAACTTTGCCGTGGTTGCTGTAGTAGGCAACAACGTTTTCGGTGGAGCAAATGTAGATCTCGCCCTTGTACTGGCCGGGAGCAATGTCCTTATGAACGCCGTCCACCACCATGGACAGGGTGTGGCCGGAAGCGGTGGCGAAATAGGTGTTGTCGGTAATGGTCAGTTCTTCATAAGCAACGGTTTCACCGCCGGGGATATAGTTGACCTTGGGCAGGTTTGCGCTGCCGTCGGAAAGCATCAGAGCCTTGTAGATCATCAGAGCGGCTTCATCCCGGGAAATGGGGTCGGTGGGGCCGGTGGTGATCCCGTCCAGAAGTTTGATTTCGTTGGCTGCGTTGATGGTGTTTTCCAGCCATGCTTCGCCGGTGAGGGTGGTGTTGCCCATAGCAGCCAGCAGCAGCTTTGCGGTCTGGATAACGGTGACGGAACCGTCGTAACCGAACTTGTTGTTGCCAAGACCGTCGATAATTTTCTTGTCGGCGCAGAAGTTGATGTAATCTTCGGACCAGCGGCCTTCGATATCGTCAAAACGGCCTTTGGTGCCGGTGATCTTTTCGCCGGTGGCAAGAGTGACGGAAACGGCGATCATTTTTGCCATCTGTTCGCGGGTGATGTTGGACTTGGGGTCAAATTTGTAGGTGCCGTCAGCCTGTTCGATGCCGTTGATAACGCCGAAATCCACCATTGCAGACACAGCTTCCTTGTTTTCGACGGAAGCAAAGTCGGTGAATGCGGGGTCGGCGGCGGAACCGCCCACGGCGCATACGCCCATGAGCATAACGGTCACAAGCAGCAGGCAGAGAAGCTTCTTGATACCTTTCAATTGAATTCCTCCTCTTGTTTGATTATGAACCAATTATAGCACCAAATACAGAATATGGCAATTGAAAATGAGGACTGCCGATTGGGAACATTATGGGCTTCATTCTGTGGATTTCGTCAAAATGACATATCAAAACCCAAACTTTTTTTCTATGTTGTAAAATTCGTACCTTGTAGACTGGCAAGACATTATGGTAAAATCAAAAATGAAGATGAAAGGTTGATCCAAATGATAACAGTATTATACTGATGAACGCTCTGCGTCCACCATCGGAAAGGAAGATTAAATAATGAGCTTTGATTTTGATAAGGTTCACGAGGAATGCGGCCTGTTTGGCGTGTATTCTCCCACCGAAAGCGATGTTGCTTCCACTACCTATTATGGACTTTTTGCCCTCCAGCACAGAGGTCAGGAAAGCTGCGGCATCTGTGTTGGCGACGACGGTTTGTTCCGCACCTATAAAGATGTGGGCATAGTAAACGACGTGTTTACTCCCAGCGTAATGGAGTCTCTCGGCACAGGCAATATGGCCATCGGCCATGTGCTTTACGGCACCGAGTACGGCAGCGACCGTGCCAATGCCCAGCCCATAGTTGCCAATCACATCAAAGGCCGCATAGCAGTTGGCCATAATGGCAGCCTTGTTAACTATGTTGAGCTGCGTGAAGAACTGGAGCTGCAGGGTGCTCTGTTCCATACCCGTTCCCAGGCAGAGGTCATTTCCTATATTCTCATCAAGGAACGTCTGACCGCTCCCCCCATCGAGCAGGCCCTGACCCAGGCTATGCACAAGCTCAAGGGCGCTTATTCCCTTATCATCATGTCTCCCTCCAAGATCATTGCCTGCCGTGACGAAAACGGTTTCCGTCCCATGTGCTACGGTCAGACAGAAGACGGCCGTTACATCATCGCCTCCGAAAGCTGCGCACTGGACTCCGTTGGAGCAACCCTTATCCGGGACCTCGACCCCGGCGAGATCGTTGTGTTCAGCAAGAACGGCGTTACCTCCATCCGTGACCATTGCGGAAAACCTCACAGCCCCTGCGTATTTGAATATATCTACTTTGCCCGTCCCGACTCCGTCATCGACGGCTGCTCCGTCCACGAAGCCCGTCTGAGAGCCGGCGCATATCTGGCCCTGGAGCATCCCGTTCAGGCTGATATCGTTATCGGTGCTCCCGACAGCGGTCTTGATGCTGCCATGGGTTATGCCCGCCAATCCGGCATACCTTACGGCGTGGGTCTTATCAAGAATAAATATATCGGCCGTACCTTCATTTCTCCCGGTCAGAAATCCCGTGAGGACAAGGTTCGCATCAAGCTCAACGCCCTGTCTCAGGCAGTCAAGGGCAAGAGAGTTGTGCTGGTAGACGACTCCATCGTCCGCGGCACCACCTGCAAGCTCATCGTAAAAATGCTCCGTGACGCAGGAGCCAGCGAAGTACATATGAGAATTTCTTCTCCTCCTTTCCTGAACCCCTGCTATTACGGCACCGATATCGACTCCAAAGACAAGCTCATCGCCTGCAAGTACTCTGTTGAGGAAATTGCCGAGATCATCGGCGCCGACACCCTGGGCTATCTGTCCATGGACGCTGTAACAAAAATCGCTGTGGGCAACTGCAAAAACTTCTGCGTAGCCTGCTTCAACGGCGAGTATCCCACCGAGGTACCCAGCGCCACTTCCCAGAGCAGATTTGAGAAGCGTATCAGCGAATCGAAGTAAATTTTTC
>JAZULX010000260.1:0-4360 GCA_045603325.1 Oscillospiraceae bacterium
TGGGTTCACGGTACATTACGTGCATGGAGATTTCGTCCATGACCATATCGGGGGGAGGACCTCCGGGACCGCCGGGTCTTCCGCCGGGAGCTCCCTTTGTACCCTTGCCGGTCTTGTCCATGGCGAGTATCTCTTCTGCGCTGTGGATGGGGCCGCCTTCGCCCATGCCTGCGGCTGCTCTCAGCTCGCCAAGGATGTGGGGAGGCATATTCTTGAACTCTTCGGCGTTGGGATTATCTTTGAATCTCTGGAGAGTATCGGAAGCAAGGTCAACGCTCTGACCGATCTTGTCTGCCACGGTGTCGACCGCTGCGTGGTGGGCTTCGGTGCCCAGGCAGGCGAACTGACCGATGGTCTGCATATAAAGGTTATCCAGATACAGCTTTTCGATCTCAAGGGTTGCCAGGCATTCCTTGGGGCCGGTGGAAGCGCCGCCATAGGTGGCATAAACCACCGCGTAAGGAGTATAGTCGTCGGTTTCAGGACGTTTCAGACCGGGCATGATGATGCGGTCGGAATACATACGGGGCGGAATGGACTGGGTCAGGCCAAGGTTTTTGCCCAGCAAAGTGGACGGCAGGCCGGCCATAATGGGGCTGCCAAGGAAGAAAAGGTCGTACTCATCGAGGAAAATGGGGTCGTCAACAAAATTGGTCTTGTTGGTCAGTTTGCAGGTATCAACAGACCAACCCATTTCTTCAAGGGCTTCCTTGAAAGCAAAACCTATCTTCTCGGTGTTGCCGGTGATGCTGGCGTACATAACGAGTGCTTTTTTCATTATTTGTCCTCCGTTTTCTTTTCAATTCTTTCCGATATTTTATGCCAAGTCCATATGTATTGGAATCAGCATTTCAAGCAGTTTTATTAGTATTTCGGGCAAAAAAATCACAAAATAGATATGAGAAAGCTGCCATATCGAACCTGGGGCGGTCAGTTTACTGACCGAAACAGGAAGAAATCCCCTCTCAGGATGGGGATCTCTCCGTCAGCAGAGCTCACGTTCGAGATGACAGCTTATCTCAAATAAAATTATTCTTCCTCTTCGACTTCTTCGTCGATATCGAACTCAAGCTCTTCGCCGCAGGCAGGGCAGATAATGCCGCCGGCTTCGAGGGTGGCTTCGTCCAGTTCGATTTCTTCGTCGCAGGTGGGGCACTTGACGGAATAGAAATAGTCATCCACGTCAAAATAGTCTTCATCTTCGAAATCTTCTTCGTCGTCATCAAAGAAATCTTCGTCGTCGAAAAAGTCTTCGTCTTCATCGTCATAGATGTCGTCGAACAGGGTGGCGATATCGTTGAGTTCGTCGTTGATTTCGTCGATCTCGTCGGCGATGTCGGCGCTGTTCTGAGTAAGGACCTCCAGCTCGTCGGCAATGTCACCGATGGTGTCGATGATAGCAGCCAGGAGCTTGCCTTCTCCGTTGGCGGTGTCAAGATTCAGGCCGTCGGCAAGTCCTCTGAGGTAAGCCGCTCTTTCGGAAATAGACATAGTAAAATCCTCCTTAAAATGGTTTTGAAATATTGGTTACTTAACCTTTTGCTCTTTCAAGATATTCACCGGTACGGGTGTCGATCTTGATCTTATCGCCGGTGTTGATGAACAGGGGTACCTTAACGGTAGCGCCGGTTTCAACGGTGGCGGGCTTCATGACGTTGGTGGCGGTGCCGCCCTTGACGCCGGGTTCGGTCTCGGTGATCTCGAGCACTACGAAGGTGGGAGATTCCACGCCGAATACGCTGCCCTTGTAGGACAGGACCTTAACGATCTCGTTTTCCTTAACGAACTTGAAGCCGTCGTCGAGAGTATCCTTGTTGATGGGAGTAGTCTCGTAGGTTTCCTGGTCCATGAAGTAGTACAGTTCGTCGTCGTTATAAAGGTATTCCATGTTGACTCTTTCAACATAGGCGGTGGGATACTTGTCGTTGGGGTTGAAAGTTGTTTCGGTAACGGCACCGGTGATGACGTTTCTCATCTTGACGCGGACGAAAGCGGCACCTTTGCCGGGCTTAACGTGCTGGAACTCAACGATCTGCATTACGTTGCCGTCCATTTCGAAGGTTACGCCATTTCTGAAATCACTAACCGATATCATGTTTATCCTCCTGTTATGCCGCAAATTGCGGTTATATATACTTTAGCTAATATATTTTACATTATGTCAGTCTGCATTTCAAGCACAATCGGAATATTTTATGCTAAATTCAAACAATTATCAGTTCTTTGGGAGATTTTGTGATGTCTTCGCAGCCGTTTTCACCGAGAATGATAACATCTTCGATACGGACGCCGAATCTTCCGGGCAGATAAATGCCGGGTTCGGCTGATATTACGGCTCCCACAGGCATGGGTTCTTTGTTTATGGGCGACGCATTGGGTGCTTCGTGGACTTCAAGGCCAAGGCTGTGGCCGAAGCTGTGGCCGAAATACTCGCCATAGCCTGCGGCGGCAATAACATCCCTTGCTGCCTTGTCTATATCATGTCCCGTCATGCCGGCTTTAGCCGCGGATATGCCAGCTTTCTGAGCAGCCAGAACGGTTTCGTAAACCTTTTTCATCTCGTCATCTGCATAGCCCAGAGCAACAGTACGGGTCATATCGGAGCAGTAGCCGCCCAGGACACAGCCGATGTCCATGGTAATGAAGTCGCCTTTTTGCAGCTTTCTGTCGGTGGGAACGCCGTGGGGCAGGCTGGAATTGGGCCCTGCCACAACGATGGGATCGAAGGACAGGCCTTCCGCTCCCTTTTTGTAAAAGCGATATATTATCTCCGCTGCCAGTTCCTTTTCTGTCATGCCCTCTTTGATAACGCCAAGGATCTCGGCAAAAACTTCGTCTGTCAGAGCCTGAGCAGCTCTCATTTTTTCCACTTCGTCGGCATTTTTGGATCTGCGCAGGGAAACCAGCAGTCCGGAGGCTTCCACCAGTTCCACACCGAGGGCCTCTTTTGTTTTGTTATATGCCGCATAGGTCAGGCGGTCTTCCTCAAAGCCCACCTTTTCGATGCCCTGCTGCGCAATTATCCCGGCGATATATGAGTTGGGTGAGTTCTGGCTGTCGGTCATCAGCACTTTGGCGCACTGAATGTCACGCTGGGCAGCTTCAATATATCGGGAGTCGGTCATGTATGTGCAGCCCTGTTTGGTAATAAAGGCGGTACCTTCGCTCAGGCCAACTCCGGTGGCATAGTGGCAGCTGCTGTCTGCTGTCAGAAGCAGGGCATCAACGCCGTATTCGTCCAGTTTTGCGATGATATTTTTAATATTGTCCATATAATATTCTCCTTTGGATGTACTTATCCCAGAGTTTCAGGAATATCTTAATACAAAGTATATCACAGTGGAAGAAGGTTGTCTATTGAACCGGATGAAGATTTTTGTTACCGCCCAATCTCAGCAATTGCCTCCGGCAGGGATACCCGGGTGCGGTGTGGCTCATCTTGACTACACCATCGGTCCCGGAAAAAGGCTGCTGCGAAGCTCCCGTTCAAGAGCTTTTCGGGGCGGTCTCTTGGTTGTTTCCGACAGGAACATGCCCACGGGTGACAGCGGTTTATTCGCTTCCGATCTTGTAAGGGAATGTCAGAACAAGGGGTACGCGGGTGTTGTTGCAAACTTTGGTGCCGCTTCCCTGCACGAATCCATACAGAACCGGTTGGCTGCACGAGGGTTACGGCTGTATGTGCCCGAAGCCTTGGGCGAGATTGCCCAAAATGCGCAAATCATGTGCGCCACTGCCATTTCCGGCGGCAGTCTGTCGGTGAGGCTCAGGGAACTTTGCGAAAAGTACGGTGCAGGGCGCATCGCCCTTGATATCGAAAGGCTGGCCATGGATTTCCTGCTGCCGTCACCGACAGGAGAAGGCACTCCCCTGACCCGGGATGAGCTGAACACGCTTCTGCAAAAACGGGGTGCCCAGAGCTTTTTTTCAAACGACCTTTGCGCTCACTATTTTACATACACCGAAAACGGGACCCATCATTTTGTGCTTTACGATACCGCAGCCAGCATAAAAAAGAAAATGTCCATCGCAGCATCGATGGGCATTGAAGAATGTTTTTTGATGTACAGTGAAGTTGAGGATGTGCTGCAGGGGATAATTAATAATTAATAATTAATATGCTGTCATCCTGAGGAGCGATTGGTCAGCTCTGCTGACCGGAGCGACGTGAGGATCCCCCGGATGGTTGCGTAACAGGACGGGGATTTCTCAGCCGCTGCGCGGCTATCGAAATGACAGAGATTTGTGTGCACCGCGTATGGCGAGAAAATTTACGTTGTAAAAAGGCGCGTTTTCGCAGGAATACTTGGTGTATTTCAAGAAAACAGCAACGCATTTACAGCGAAAACTATCCGCCATA
>JAZULX010000261.1:0-10379 GCA_045603325.1 Oscillospiraceae bacterium
TCGTCACCAACGAACACCCAACCATCGGTCAGCGTCAGTTCATATGTGCTGCCTTCGTTGTAGCCCTTGGGCGCACGTACCTTGTAGGTTCCACCTATTCCATCCTCAACTACAATCTTAACGGGGTCGGTGCCGTCTTTGGCAACGAGAGTTGCCACCCGGGAATCAGAAGTTACATCGGGATCGCTGTTTTTTGTCCAACGGATGTAATACACAACATCGGGAGACTGATCCATGCGGGCAAAGGATGTGAAGTTCAGTTCTTCCTGCCGTTCCATCTTCTCGTACTTGGCATAAACCTTCATGTTTTTGACAACCTGGTTATCGGCATAGAAGGGCTGAGTGCATTCGGGATCGAGGTAGTATCCCAGCAGAATATGCTCTGCCTTGGAGGACTTTTCTACACTGGGAACTTTGCCAAGAGGCAAACCTTTGGGAGTTGCCAAAGTATCAATAAGTCTGCCGTCATCAGAGTCGTAGAAGCGAACATACCACAGCCCGGCCAGGTCGTTCATTTCTGCAAAATCATCGTCGCCATCGGTGTATTTATCGGGATCCAGTTCCAACACAAAGTCGGAGTCTGCAGCGGGAGCGCCGTCCAGTACTATGTCGGAGCCGGAACCGCCGGAAATACCAACCTTAACACGGCCGGAACGTACACCGGGTTCCTTATACCACACTGCAACGGCATTGTCTGCACGGTAACACACATTTGCGGCCCATGCACGGGATGCATCATCCGCAGGGTTGAACCTGCCGTTGTCGCCGGTGACGATACCGGCTCTCCACAGTTCCAGGATGGATTCTTTTGCCCAATCTTCTGCATTTTCTATATCGATGGGATCGAGAGCTATGTCGGGACCTGAACTGTAAACTACATCGAAAGCATCAAAATAACGTGCCAGGAATGTTGCCAGCTGCTGACGGTCTATCAGCTCATCGGGAGAGAACTTACCGCCGCCGGTACCTGTGGTAACGCCGTGTTTGGATGCCCAGGCTACATAGGGAGCATAATACTGATCTGCAGGTACGTCACTGAATTCGGACACACCTTTATAAGCAGCCGTATCCACGCCCGCCATACGTCCCAGTACGGTTACAAACATGCCTCGGCTCATGGTGCCGTGGGGATCAAATGTCACCGCATCAACACCGTTGAACAGCCCGTTGGCATACACATACTGCACAGCATTATAGTACCAGTCGCCACTGTTGACATCCAGGCACGGATTCTTGTGTTCCGCCTGCAAAATATCTCCTTGCTTCAGTGCGTCCCAAATATAGGACGGCAATGCCGCAAGTGCCGACACAGGTGCAATGCTCAGCACCATGCACAGGACAAGCAGCATGCTTATTGCTCTTTTAAATATTTTCATTTGGGGATACCTCCCGATAGCAGTTCAGTTTCTTTGAACCATGATAATAACACACAATTCAAGCTCGTGTTACATTTTGGCGCGAAATGTAGTTTTTTTGACCTGAAATGTAACTGCCTGCCGAGCCGTCAACTTGCAATGAACGATTATTTGAAGTAAAATATGGCTGTATTCAGAAAACATGATTTTTCCCCGGAGGTGATTTGATGCGCATTGCAATTTGTGACGACAACCCTGCAGAGCTTGAATTGCTCGCACAATGTTTGAACAACTATCGCGTGGAACGTTCCGAACCTATCCATTGCCACACTTTCCGCAGCGGAGATGAGCTGTGCGCCGAATATCTTGCCGGTGCGTTTGACCTGATATTCCTTGACGTTCTTATGCCTCATACAAACGGTATCGAAACCGCCCGGGAGATCCGCCGTGTTGACTCCGACGTCAAGCTGATTTTTCTTACTTCATCGCCCGAATTTGCCCTGGATGGCTACTCTGTCAGAGCAAGAGACTACATACTCAAGCCCTTGTCTGACGACCGTATTTTTGCCGTTCTGGACGATATCATTTCCGAATCCGCAGCCACACCCGAATGCCTGTCCGTCAAAACTCCCACCGGAATATTAAGAATCCCTTATGACAAGCTGTGCTTTGTGGATGTCATGCAAAAGAAGCTGCATTTTCATATGGCAGACGGCCTTGTAAAGACGGTCCATGCATCCTTGAATGAATATGAAGATCCTTTGCTTTCCCGTCCTTCATATGTCAAGGCACATCGTTCCTATATCGTCAATCTTGATCAGGTGTCGGAGCTTACCTCCTCTGAGCTGATCACCTATTCCGGACATCGCATACCCGTTTCACGGTTGCTGTATCAGGCTGTACGGAAAACATATATGGAATATCTGTTTGAAGGAATAGGAGGTTGACAAAATGGCTGTCCTGCTGTTCCGGCTGTTGAATTACGGCCTTGTGCTGATATATGGCACTCTGCTTGCCGTCGGTTTTGCCGGTGGCTGCCACAACAAGCGTCAAAAAATTATAGTACTTTCGTCCATCGTTGCTTTTCTCTTTCTTCAGGCAGGCTGTGCTGCTGTATTCGGCATTGAAACAACAGAGCGGCTGTATCCCCTTATCACCCATCTGCCCCTTCTGCTTTTGCTGGTGTTTGGGCTGAATCGCTCTTGTGGAATATCTCTGACGTCAATACTGACCGCCTATTTCTGCTGTCAGCTCCCCCTGTGGGCAGGCTCTTTTGTCATGGCTTGTTTCCACTCTGAGCTTGCATATGAGATCAGTTATTTCATCGCAATCTTCCCCATATTTTTTCTTCTGCGCAAGTACTTCACGAACGCAGTTCAGGCAACCCTGGCATACTCCAGGCAGTCTCTTTTCCTGTTTTGTTCCCTGCCTCTGATCTACTACCTTTTTGATTACGCCACCGCAGTATATTCTGATGTGCTGTATACCGAAGTCAAAGTGGCTGTTGAATTTTTGCCGGCGATCATGGCAATATTCTACGTCCTGTTTGTATCCGCTTACCATTATGAGCTGCAAAAGCGCAACAGGATCGAGATTCAAAGCGCACTGCTTTCCATGCAGCTGTCTCAGGCAGAAACCGAAATGGACGCTCTGCAGCAGATGCAGATACAGACTGTTGCCTACCGTCACGATATGCGTCATCATTTTTCAATGCTGGACGCTCTGCTGAAAAACGATGACGTTTCCGGTGCGCTGAAGTATATTGAATCCGCCGAAAATGATATTTCCCGGTTCACCCCGGTGAAATACTGCGAAAACGCCGGAATTAACCTGATAGTCTCCGCTTACGCAAAGAAAGCAGAAGACGCAGACGTGGCATTTACAGCCGAAGTCGATATTCCTGCACAGATCCCCCTTTCGGAAACAGAACTGTGCGCACTGCTTTCCAACGCATTGGAAAACGCTGTGACCGTAGCTTCTCAACAGCCCTCCGGTGAGCCCCGCAAAGTTCTGCTGAGATGCACGATTCGCAAAAGCAATCTGCTCATATATTTAGAAAACCATTACGCAGGCGAGATAAACATGAAAGACGGCCTGCCCACCAGCGCCCGTGAAGGTCACGGTTTTGGTGTCAAGAGCATGCACATGATCGCCGAAAAGCATGGCGGTTACTGTGCCTTTTCGGCAAATAACGGTGTGTTCACCGTCAAAATCGTACTGCCGCTTAAACAGAACAATATGTAATGTTTAAACTCCCGATATCAGGATACATCTGATATCGGGAGTTTTTCCATGCCGGAAAGTTCATCCGGGCAACGGGTGCAAAAACTGCATATTGCACGCTTAATCTTTTTGTGTTAACGTATAATCATCTAAATGTTAGTTATCTAAACAACGCGGCATATATGAGGAGGCAAAATGGAAAATATTGATGTAAAAGCTTTGCTGGAACGAATTGAAAAACTGGAAGACGAAGCTGCCCGGGCAGATGACTACCGGGAAATCTGCAACTGCATTGCTGGTCACAGCTATTGCTACAATTCCCACGATCAGGCATACGAAATCGAAACTTTCTGGACCAAAGAAAAGCGGGATGCTTACTACAACGGCAACACCACTCCCGAAGGCGTGGCGTATTACTACATAAACAACACCAAAGCTCTCAGAGACAAACAGCGTGAAATAGTCAACCGGGTTTACAACATGGAACTGACCGAGGACGATAAGGTGGGTTACCGTGTTGTGAACATGCTTGGTACTCCCTTTGTGGAGATAGCAAAAGACCGTCAGACCGCCCAGGGCATCTGGATGACTTTTAACGTACTTTGTCATGTGGACAATGAAGGCAAGCCTCAGCCTTCCGTTTCCGTAGGCAAAATTTGTGCCGAATTCTGCCGTGAGAACGGCAAGTGGAAGCTGTGGCGGTTCAGGGGATGCCCCGGCGGATTTGACCTTGATGTCAAGCTCACCAACGACGGCACCGACAAAGCTTCCGACGACGCAGACAAAAACAAAATGAATTTCGGCCTTCCCAAATTCACCGAGGAAGAAGAAAGAATTTTGAACAAGCGGCGCATAACAAAAGAATACGCTCTTTACGAAATGGGATATCAGCCCTGGACTTCCGCCGCAACAGATCCACCGCTGCCCATGCCATACGACACATGGGACGACAGTCAGTCATTCTTCCAGTTTATCGACTGACAAAGCAAGGAGGAAACACAATGAGCATAGAGTTCAAAACCGTTTACCCCGGAGTGTATGACGAAAAAGAACAGCAGCTGCTGGACGAAACCAACGACTTTTTCTCGGGCGACGAAGAGATTCTTCAGCAGAAGCTGGCTCGCCAGGCCACCGGTTACAAAGGTATCGGCGGCATGGAACTGAACAGCGGTATCGGCCATATCGAAAATGTCCTTGGACGCAACGATGTGCTTACCGCCAACAAAAGTGTCAACTCACGCAACCCGCTGTACACCGATGCCGCTTATGCCCGCAAGACAAAATGGGGCAAGCTCATGGCTGCACCCATGAGCCAGGAATGCGGTGCGCTGTTTCCGCTGATGCCCAGAGGCACCGATGTCTGGATAAGCAGCGAAGAACCTACCGAACGCGGTCTTGACCATGAACTTACATTCCACAAGCCCATTTTCGAGGGCGACTATATTTCCAGCGCCATCACCAGCCAGTACATAACGGATATCACCGACCCCAACGGCAGTAAAGTCCGCAGATTCCGCGCTATCGGTACCGGCGAGCTTCGGGGTGAAAACGGCGAGGTGCTGATTTCCGGCACTTACCGCGGTATCGAGACTTTCAAAGTTCCTGAGGACTATTCCAAAGTCGATGAATACGACGGTCCCCGTTCCATCTACTACCCCACCTACAACAACTGGGATACGGAGCGTCCCCGCCATGTCTACACCGATGAAGATTATGCGCTGATTAAAGACATCTGGGCAAAGGAATACATTCGCGGCAGCGAAACTCTGTATTGGGAAGATGTCAATATCGGAGACGAGCCGGCTTGGACCTGCGACGGCCCTTATACCGACGGCAAAAAGGGCGGCCCCATGCCCGGAGGAATGACCGTCGAGGCACGAACCGTTCTTATGGGAGAGCCTATCGTTATGGAAGGAATTCCCGGCATGCCCGGCGGTCCTATGGAGCCGCCAAAAACCGAACTGAAAAAAGACGAATACGGCATAATTTCCGTTGAGACAAAAGGCGGCGGAATGGCCGGACCGCCTCCCAGACAGGACAACACACCTCCCCATCCCAACAAACGTGCATCTTTCCAGAATACAGTAGGCAGAAACCTTGCCGCAAAGTTCGTTACCAACTGGATGGGTGACGATGGCTGGCTTTACAAGCTTTGCTGGAGACTGTCTTTCTGTATGGACCACGGACGCAACATGTTCCCCGAAAACTTTGACCGTCCCAGCTATCTGCTGAAAGTTCCCTATCTGAAAGAATCCGGAAGATTCATGAACACCCATGGCTACATCGGTGACATCGCCATCACCAAAGGCTATGTCTGCGACAAATACATCAAGGACGGCAAGCACTATGTGGACCTGGTGGTCTGGTGCGAAGAAATCGAAGGCGGCATTTTTGCCGAGTGCTATGCCGTGGTGGAACTGCCGTCAAAGAACGCATAACTCCTGACGGCATAAGCTGCCGGACAGGTCGCCTGGCTTGTTTTTGCTTCAGTCAGAAAACGATAGGGGAATATTTATTCCGCGTCGTCGTCCAGGGCTTCGATGAGAAAGCTCACCGGGCGGAATCCGTCGTTACAGGAAATCATGGCGGACTTCGGATTTTTCATCCAGCCGTCATAGAAATCTCCGCCGCCGTGAGACAGGGCCAGCACAAAGGCAGACATGCTTTCCCATGCACTGAGGCAAAACCCCTCGGGGCGTTCCCAGCCGTTGGTGATGAACACCTGTCCCTCCTGCATGTCGCAGGCATGCTCAATGGGGTTTTCATATTTTTCGATGAGGTCGTCGTATCGGGCAACCTTCATCACCGTGATTCTGCACTTTTTCATTTCAGGTGTGCCTCCCATTCCGCTTCCTTGAAGCCCACCAGCACGACCCCGTCACTGACGGCAAGAGGGCGTTTCACCAGCATTCCGTCGGTGGCCAGCAGTGCCAGCATTTCATCATCGGTCATTGCCGGCAGTTTGTTCTTCAGTTCCATGGACTTATACAGCAAACCGCTGGTATTGAAAAACCTCCGCAGAGGCAGTCCGCTCAGCTTGTGCCATGCAGCCAATTCTTCAAGGGTGGGATTTTCTGTCTTGATGTCCCGGAACTCATACTCAATATGGTTTTCGTCCAGCCACTTGCGGGCTTTCTGGCAGGTGGTGCACTTGGGATAGCAAATGAATTTCAGCATTTGTTCACGCTCCTAACAAGCTCTGGTCAAAGGCAAACAGCGCCTCGTTGATTTCGAAAATATCGTATTTTTTCTGCATTATGAAATATTCGATAATGACATCGAACTTATTGCTGTGGCTCAGAGCAAATCCCGGAGTTATTTCTGCGTCACCCACATATATGTCTCCGATTTTCTGCCTGGCCTCAAGCAGTTCGGGTCCCGCTTTTTGATGGATGCCCGCATCACAGCCATAGCCAATGACAGGTTTTGGGTTGTCGGTGTTGACAATCGCATCCACCTTCATATTAACAATGTCGTTCCGAATTATCTCAAAGGGCATTCATGTCCCGCCTTTCAGTGTGTCAATTCCTTGAATATCAGTATAACCCTATTTTTCAAGGAACGCAACCAACCTGCTTTTTCACAGCAAACCCCCACGGAAGATTTTCCGTGGGGGTGGATTATTGCTACGAAAGTATTATTTCAGATGCGGAAACGGCTGCGGCTGCCCAGGACTTTTCGAGTTCGGTCCAGTCTCTGGGTTCCATGATGCCGCGCCAGACCTCGTAATTGAAGTCGTAGCCTTCAACGGGCTGGTTCTTGGCTCTCACATAGTAGTGGGAGTTGGTGGCTTCCTGAACATCCTCGTAATACCATGCATCGGGAGTGTTGTCGGGCCATGCCACCATGTTTTCTTCCATACCGTCTTCCTTGACAGCACGTTCAAGCACGCGGTTGATAAGAGTCATGGCCTCGGCACGGGTGATCTGCTGATCGGGTCTGAAAGTGCCGTCGGAGTAGCCCTTGACCCAGCCGATGGCTGCGGCGTACTCAATTTCGGCCTGTGCCCAGTGACCCTGAACATCGGTAAAGGTCACAGAGCCGGCATTGGTATTGCTCATCCGGCTGAACTTGGTAGCAATAACTGCCAGTTCGGCACGGGTGATGTTGTCGTTGGGACGGAAGCTGGTGCCATCCAGGATTCCTGCGTTCTGCAGGGTGGAAATGGCGTTATTGTACCACTTCTCAGCGGAAACATCATCAAAGGTATTAGTGTTTGACCAATAAGCCTCTCTGGATTCGTCAGTCATCAGGCGGAAGAAGATGGTTGCGACTTCGGCTCTGGTGATGGGATTGTTGGGCTTAACGGTGCCGTCGGAGTAGCCAACGATGTAAGCAAAGTGGTCGTTGGTGTTCAGGGCAGCCGCTACGGTATAGCGGTTGTTGACGCTGATACCGGTTTCTTCGCCGGCATAGACCTCAAACTCATATGCACCGTTGGGTCTGTAGCTGCCGTTGATGTAAGTGCGCAGGCTGTAACCGAACATTGCCGATCCGGTTTCGACGATGGTGTAGGTTCCGGGAGCCAGACCGTCGATGGTTCTGGACTGACCGGCTTCAAGACGGATAGTCTCTACAAGGCTGCCGTTGTCGTTATAAATGCTGAACTTGAATTCGGCACCGCTGCTTACCACCAGACCGCTTACGGTCTTGGTTACGGAAACAGCACCGGTAACAGGAGTGGGAATCATGCCGATATCAATATCAAGGTCAAACTCCTCTTCGGGCTCTGCAGGAACATCTTCAGTATCTTCAGTAGTATTGGAGGGGTCACGATAAAGCACAGCGGTGTTGGACACCTTACCGCCAGCGATATCGGAAGTAGTGAAAGTTCTGGTAACGTAAACGTCCACAGTGCCGTAATCGTCGCCATCATCAGGAATTTCAACCAGCAGGGATGTTTCGTTAGTGGCAGAGTTGTGAGAAGTTCCTTTGTAGGCATCGTAGTTGCTGACGCCAACAAAAGTAGAATTGTTGTCTATCAGATGATATACAACGCCATCCTTACCGGTAACGGCTATTTTATACAGCAGAGTTACGGACTCCTCTTCACCAACGATAACTGTGTTGACATTGTTCTCGTCGTCATAGCCGGGCCAGGTGATGGACTCAGGATCAAATACTACAGTCTGTTCAGGGAAGACTACGCCGCTGGCGACGCTGTCGGTGTATTCCTCCACGGTTGCAACAAGGGTCTTTTCCACGTCCATGGTGGTAACTTCTGGAGCTTCGTCGCTGAATTCTGTCGTTCCATCAGTTACCGTTGCCACGTTTTTCAGGCTTGTGGAAATTTCGTCAGCTGTTACGATGTACTGAACAGTGAGTGTTACGGATTCACCGGACTCAAGGGTCAGTTTATCAGTTGTCTCACCTTGCGGAACTCCATTAAAAGTTTCAATTTTGATGTCGCCATTAATAAGGTCAGTTATTGAAAGTTCAACTTCACTATTCTGCGCATTACTATGGTTGGTAACAACGATTTCCCAAACCACAACATCACCTACGCTGACGGCAGGGATACTGTTCTGGTTAGTAACGGTATTGTCATTAATGGATTTTACGGTTTTGTCAACAGTGATGACCTCTTCCCAATCAACAGTTACCGGAGTATTCTCGTCATCAGTAAGAGTTTTATTGGTGGTATCCCAAGCTCTGGCATCATTGTGAAGAACATCGGTTTCGGTGCCATCTATGACCTTTGAAACAATATCATGGTAATCGAAGCTCATGGTTACATATACGGTCGCAGTGCCTTCAACATTGGGATCATTATCTACGGGCAGTTTGATGTTTACAACGCCTGCACCTGTAGTGCCAAGGTATTCGCCGCCGGAGATGCCCACATAGGTAGCATCAACGTCTTCAATATAGTAAGTTTCTCCTTCAATACCGGTAAGTTCAAGGGCATACAACATGGTAACTTCGTAGTTGTCTTCATCCCTGTCATCAGTAAGGGTAACGGTTTCTTCACTCGGGAAGTCAACATCATCGATGTCAAAACCGTCTTCCCACTTAGTATCAGATGATGCGGAGGGGGCTGCTTTCATGACGCTCTTTTCGAAGCCCATGGTGGGAACGCCGGGAGCTTCGTCAGTGAATGTTTTGTTTGTTTCAGTTACCGTTGCCTTGTTGTGCAGGTCGTGACCGATGTTTTTTTCGACTACCGTGTACACAGCAGTAAAAGTAACTTTTTGGCCAGCTTCGAGAGTAAAGGTATAACTCTCAAGAGAGACAGCTGTTTTATCAGCCACATCTTTCAGTTCGCCCTCGTAGACTTTTGCCGTACCACAATCTTCATGATCGCTTTCATTTTCACAATGGCAGTGGAGATGGTCACTAAGTTTCAGATTGGGAGCTTTCGCTGTTCCCTTGTTTGTTACGGTAATGTGCCAAATGATAGTATCGTCAACAACGGCAGAGGGAATAGCGTTCTGATCGGTAACTTCAACGCCGCCTACGGAAAAAACGGTCTTTACAACTTCGATGTTTGTTTTTTCTTCGGCAGGATATTCGTCTTCAGTGGTTATTGTAGTATTGTTCACTGTAAGTACAGCACTGTTTTCGAGAGTTGCTTTACCATTAATAAACTCGATTTTGCTGAAAGTTTTTGCAAACCAGACCTCAGCAACGCCATATTCATCACCGTCGTTGTCTGTGGGAATGGTGACAGAACTGTCAACGTAAGGTCCAAATACAAAAGTGGCTTCGGAATCGTTCAAAGTATAGCTGCCGCCCTCAGTTCCGGTAACGGTTATTTTATAAAGGAGCGTTACAGATTCTTCGCTGCCAACTTCAACGGGA
>JAZULX010000262.1:0-5732 GCA_045603325.1 Oscillospiraceae bacterium
CTCCGCCAGCAGAGCTGGCGTTCGAAATGACAGCGTAGTTGGCGTGATACGTCACATCGTGCGTTGTAGGGGCGGTCTTTGACCGCCCGCGGGCGACGAAACGTCGCCCCTACGGCTTGATACGTTACGTCACAGGTGTCATTCCAAACAGTGCAAAGCATTGGAGGAATCCCCGTCTTATAGGAGTTAAGATCCTTCGCTGCTCTCAGGATGACATTTGGGAGCGGTATGTAGTCATAATTTGATAGGGATTCCTCCATTTCAGGGTCAGCTTTGCTTGCCTTGCTGACCCTGAAATGTTCGGAATGACAGCGCAATTTACATATTCTTGAACTTACCGGGGCTGACGCCTTCGTATCGTTTGAAAGCCCGGTTCATGGTAAGGGTGCTGGAAAACCCCACCTGTTCACATACCTGAGTAAGACTCATGTTCTGAGCCAGCAGCTTCTTGGCAGCTTCGATCCTCTTTTGCTGGATATAGTCAAAAAGGCTGAGGCCGATATACCGTTTGAAGGCTCTTGTGCAGTAGGACGGTGTCATGCCAAAATGGTTGGCAGCAGAGGATACGGTAACGTTGACATCGCTGAAGTTTTCGTCGATATACTGGCGGATCTTGGCCACCCATTTGGGCTGAGTATCGCCGTCACGGTTCTGGGCATATTCATCCAGCTGATTGTAGATACCCTCAACCTCGGTGAGAATCTCACTGAGTGTGGATGCCTCTGTGAGTCGGGGGCCAACGTTCAGCTTTTCATATTCCTCGGCTCCCATTACCGCCCGCAGTTCCTCGAGAATATACAACAATGCATTGACCAGCCCGTAAACTCTGAACCGGAAAATGTGAATTGTAGGCGGAGAATCATAGAATTCCCGGGAGATAAGCTCGGAAGTTGCGTATCTGGCACCGTCGGTATCGAAGCGGCGTATGCATCCTCTTAGATTGGTCTGAAGTTCAATATAGCTCAGATCACTCTGCATCTTGTTCGCAGGAGTAAGGTCGTCGTAGAAAACTGTCCGCATATCTTCGTTGATGACCTGGATATAGTCATGAACATCCTCGGTATCCTCATAGGCACGGCTGATTTTCAGGGGGCTGTCTGCAGGTCGGCCGAAGGCCACGACCACGCTGAGATCAAATTCACGGTCAAGCATGTCCACCACGTATTCGGATTTTTCACGCAGCTTGTCCATCCAGCCATCATCGAAGGCGGAGTTGATGATAACCACAAACTTGCCCTTATAGCTGGCTCCCTGGGCAACACATCCGTCAAAGGTAAAAGTATCCTGGAATACATTGCGGAGGATAAAGAACATATCTCTTATGTCGTCGGCTTCCTGAGACTGACCGATAACAAAGGGATTGCCCCACTCCTCGACTCTGACAGAAGCTACAACGAAACCGGAATAGGGAAAGCTTAACCCAACCTGTCTGGCATCATCTTCCAAAACAGACTGCTTACTGTAGTATCCACCGCCGAGAATGTTATGAAAAAACAGATCTCTCAACTGGTTTTCAATATCCATCATGGGCAGTTCACCTCCGCAGTTTTGTTCGCATACATATTCCCTTAGATTATATCCGACAAAACGCCATTTGTCAAAGATTTCGTTACAAAATTGAAACTCGTTGGCATGCGAATTTACATTTATGATATATGCTTTGACATTAATCGCTCTTTATTGATTTTATATATAGTAGTATACTTACTGTAGTGAAGTATCACCAAATTCTATAAGGAGGATAAAAATGAATAAGAAGATACTTGCTCTGCTGCTTGCTCTGGCTATGCTGACCGCTATGCTGGCAGGCTGCGCCTCCGACAAGGAAGAAGCTCCTGCTGAAGAAGCTCCCGCTGTCGAAGAAAGCGCACCCGTGGAAGAAGCTCCCGCTGAGGATGCTGCTCCCGAAGAAGAAGCTCCTGTTGAGGAAGAAAAGGTCAAAGTTGACGGTGCTACCGCCGATTACGATCCCAACTATGTTCCCCAGGAAGTTTCCCTTCCCATCACTGAAGAACCCACCGACTACACCATCTGGATGCCTGTTGCTCCCTTCATCGCCGAGTTCATCGACGACATGAATGAAGAGGTCACCGTCATCAAGGAAATGGCCAACCGCACCAACATGCACTTCGAGTGGACCACCTGCCACGCCGACGTTGAAACCGAAAAGTTCAACCTCATGATCGTTGCCGGTGAATATGCCGACGTTATCGGCACCATGAGCCACTACAGCACCGGTCTTGAAGGTGCCATCAACGATGACGTTATCATCGACCTGACCGACCTGATCCATGAGTACTGCCCCAACTACTGGAACGCCATCAACCGTGACGAAGCCACCTTCCGTCAGCTGGTCACCGATTCCGGCTACATGGGTGCTTTCTGCCAGCTGCTGAAGGAAGCCGGTACCGAAAACCAGGGCTATGTCATCCGTCAGGACTGGCTGGACGAACTGGGTCTTGAAATGCCCGGCACCATCACCGAAATGCACGACACCATGGTCGCTTTCAAAGACGCTTATGATGCTTACATGTATGTTGGCACCGCCGGTTATGACGAATATGTCGGCAAAGCACTGAACTGCGGCACCGGTATCTTCATGGCCAAGGATTATGAACTGGTCTGCACCTATGATCAGCCCGAATTCAAGGAATACACCAAGATCATGGCTCAGTGGTATGCCGACGGCATCCTGAACGATGACTTCTATAACGACACCAACATCGGCGCCTGCCGCGAAGATATGGCCAACGACCTGTGCGGCTATGTCGGCGCTTCCGCCTCCGGTATGTCCGATATTTATGACTACTGCACCGTCGACGGCAGCTCTCTCCATGTAACTGCTGTTCCCCAGATCACCGACGATGCCGGCAGCGAAATCAAAGTCGGCACCGCTCAGTCCCTGATAAAGAACGCCACTGTATGGTCCATCAGTGCCCAGTGTGACGAAGAAAAGTACGAACCCCTGTGCCGCATGGTCGACTACATCTTCACCGAAGAAGGCGACCTGCTTTACAACTGGGGCGTTGAAGGCGACGCTTTCGTATTTGACGAAGAAGGCAAACCCCAGTGGACCGAAAGAATCACTAACGATCCCGCAGGCCGTCCCTTCATCTTCACCTCCAGCTTCTACGCAGGCGGTGTTGGTTCCGTCTACTTCCCCGGCGTTGTTGATATGGAAAAGACCTTCTATGAGTTCACCGATGACGAATGGGAAGCCATGGAAATCTTCAAGACCTCCTATGTCAAGGACGGTTGGAATATCCCCACCTGGGCTACCATGACCATCGAAGAACAGGAAGAATATGCAAACTATCAGTCCGAAATGGAAACCTATGTTGAATCCATGACCCTGCAGTTTGTCTGCGGCGAACTGGATATCGACGCCAACTGGGATTCTTTCATCGAAACCATCCACGGCATGAACTATGAAAGAATGTACGAAATCCAGAACGACGTTTACCAGAGAGCTATTGCCTAATAGTTTTTCGAGACTTGATAATTTAACAAAACCGGCTGCTTCGGCAGCCGGTTTTTTTGCGTTAATTTCCCGCAAATATTGTAATTTTGTTAAAAGTACTTCTGTAATTCTTTTGTGGTATGATATAATTGCTTTAACTACTATTTTTGAGCGTGTATACTATGAATCGTTTGAAACACATCACAAAAGACATCTGCATAACCATTGCTATTCTGGGGTGCTGCATATTTCTCACCCAAATAATGTCCACTTTTTTTGATGACAACAACCCTTTTGCCTCTTCACTTTTTATCCTTGCCACAGCTCTTGTTGCGTTGTTTACCCGTGGACATATATACGGAGTAATTGCCTCGTTTGTCAGCGTAATTTGCGTAAATGTGATTTTTACTTTTCCCTTCTGGGAGTTTAACCTGTCCATCTCCGGTTACTCTATGACTTTTTCCGTCATGCTGTCTGTTTCTCTTATCATCAGCACCCTGACAACACGCATCAAGCGTCAGGAGTTTTTAAAGGCAGAAGCCGAGCTTGAGAAAAACAGAGCCAATCTTCTTCGCGCCGTATCTCACGATCTCAGAACTCCTCTTGCTTCCATTATCGGTGCCAGCTCCTCACTTCTTGAAGACAAGAACCTTTCTCCCGAGGACTCTGAAGAACTGTTGTCCGAAATCAATAAAGATGCACGCTGGCTGGTAAGGTTGACTGAAAATCTCTTGTCTGTTACCAGGTTCAGCGGCGGCAGCGTTTCTTTGAAAAAAAACCACGAGGTCGTTGAGGAAATCATCGGCAGCGCAATTGTAAAAGTCAGAAAAATGTATCCCGACATAATCATTTCGGCTGATAACCCGGAAGAAATTCTTCTTGTACCCATGGACGGGGTTCTTATTGAACAGGTCCTGATCAATCTGTTTGACAACGCTGTTATACACGGTCACTGTACCCACATCCATATTGTTACAAAATGCGATCAGAAAAACGTAATCATAACCGTTACGGACAACGGCAAAGGCATTTCAGCTTCCGCAATGCCTCATCTGTTTGACGGCACTCTTCTGAGCAAAGGTCGCCAGAACGCTGACGGTCGCAGAAACATGGGGATCGGATTGTCTGTGTGTTACTCTATCATCCAAACCCACGGCGGAACCATGTCTGCCAGAAACAATGAATCGGGTAGTGCGGAATTCAAGTTTACACTTCCAATGGAGGAGGATATTTAAATGAGCCTGAAAGAAAAAATACTTGTTATTGAGGACGACGGCGGCATTGCAAAATTCCTCAAGGCAACTTTGGTCGCCAACGGTTATGATGTTATCATTGCCGAAACAGGTGTCAGCGCATTGTCGCTTATCTCCTCCAACCGTCCCGATGTCATTCTTCTCGACCTTGGGCTGCCGGATATGGACGGAGTTCAGATAATCGAAGAAGTCAGAAAATGGACAAAAACTCCTATTATTGTCATTTCCGCCAGAAGTACCGAGGCCGACAAGGCCAATGCACTGGATCTTGGTGCCGACGACTATATAATCAAGCCCTTTGGAACCATCGAGCTGATGGCCCGAATCAGGACCGCTCTTCGTCATACAAGGACCACTTTGGACAACGATGAAATCGCACTTACCGGAACATATAATGTCGGCGAATTGACTGTAGACTTCAAAAAACGCAAAGTTTTTCGCAACGGTGAGGATACCAGGCTTACTTCCAACGAGTTTCGGATAGTCTCAATGCTCAGCACCCATCCCGGTCAGGTCATGACATATAAGCACATGCTGACCGAGCTTTGGGGTCCTTCCGCTACCTCGGACAACAAGATACTGCGTGTGCATATGGCAAATATCCGCAGAAAAATTGAGCCTAATCCCAACGAGCCAATGTACATTTTTACAGAGGTGGGCGTTGGATACAGAATGGCCGAACCGGAAGACCTGTAGGGACATTTGACATTTGACATTTGAACGTTATACTGTTATTTCCCCATCTTGATATGCAGCCACCCGGAGTTTCCTTGTCGCTGTCTGCGTATCAGGATGGGGATTGCTTACATTCGTTCGAAATGACAGCGTAGTTGGCGTAATACGTCACGTTGTGCGAAATTGGCGGCGGGAGCAGAAGCCCAAGGATTCGGCATCGCCAAATCCTCACGAAGTTCGCTTTGCGAACTTTACCCGCACTACGGAGTGATACGTTGCGTTGTGCGTTGTAGGGGCTGGCGCGTCGTCAGCCCCGAACGGGACGTCCGGGGAGGTCGGGGGGC
>JAZULX010000263.1:0-3217 GCA_045603325.1 Oscillospiraceae bacterium
CCCGGTGGTCCCGGCGGCGGTCCTGGCGGTCCAGGGGGCCCTGGTGGCGCACCCGGCGGGGGGGGTCCCGGTGGGCCCGGTGGGCCTGGTGGTCCTCCTCCTGCCAACTAAAAAATTAAAGGTTCGGGATTTTTCCCGAACCTTTTTACATTTTTCGTTGAAAAACCATACCAACGATGATAATATATTTGCAGACATATTCACAGGAGAATCGACATGAAGCGTTTCGTTTGCTTTCTTCTTTTACTTTCATTATCTGTTCCATTATGTTCATGCAGAGACAACACAACAGAAGTATCTGCAATTAAAATCGATATTATTGCAATAATGGAAGAATTGTCTGCGCTGAAGCAGGAGAATGAAGAATTGAAAGCAGAAATACAATCCTTGCATGAATTGATTAACATTCTCCATCTTCAGAATAACGATACTGTCGAAAACCCTATTTCAGCTGTTTCTGAAACTGTTCCTTCTGAATCTGACTCATACGATGATTCTTTTTCTCAGTCGCTGAACGAAGATTTTGAAACTCAATCTACAATTGAATCCGCTCCTCCGATCCTGGAAGATTCTCCGGTATTACCCGAACCTGGTGAATCTCCGATTCCTCAGCCAGAGAACTCACAACCTGTGGTTTCCGAACCGGAAATGAATTCTCAGATTTCTGATACAGTTGAAGTCAACACAATATACATTACAAAAAGCGGTTCCAAATATCATTTCAGTTCTAACTGCGGAAGCGGTACATATTTCGAATCCACTTTGACTGAGGCACTTGCGAAAGGGCTTACACCATGCAAGAAATGCGCAAATTAATATGAACAGACTGCTGCAAACTGCAGCAGTCTGTTTTTCAAGACCGGGACTGTAAGCCGGGTTCTGTTATAGACAGCCATCTATCTAGGCGCACTGTCGCCAATACGCTCAAGCCACCAAAGGGACGGCCGGGCAAGCCAATGTCCCATTACGGTGTTGCTCCGAATAGAGTTTACAGGACTGCGCGCTTTTACACGGCAGTCGGTGAGCTCTTACCTCGCCTTTCCACCCTTACCTTCCAAAGGAAGGCGGGATATCTCTGTTGCACTTTTCCTGAAGTCGCCTCCGGCGGGCGTTACCCGCTATCCTTGCCCTGTGGAGCCCGGACTTTCCTCACCGACGACCTTTCGGTACTGCCGGCGCGGCTGTCCATCCCGGTGGAGCTATTGTATATCATTTATCCATTAATGTCAATTTTATTGAAAAATCCATACAATAAGGATATAATGATTGTGTATGCAAAAAATGTTTAAACAATGGAGGTTTTTATGACGTTAAAGCAATATGCTCAGTCACTCAACGGTAAGCGTCTGG
Source organism: Oscillospiraceae bacterium (assembly GCA_045603325.1). Lineage (GTDB taxonomy): Bacteria > Bacillota > Clostridia > Oscillospirales > Oscillospiraceae > SIG469. The sequence goes on from JAZULX010000263.1 coordinate 1,351, forward strand.
CTATCGTTGGTATAGGCGTAAGTAATACACCTCTTATCAAAATACTCCTCGGATACGGTGTATCCGTATTGGCGTGTGATAAAAAACAGCGTCACGAACTTGAAGGTTTGGCCGAAGAGCTGGAATCTCTCGGCGCTGTTCTTCGTCTTGGCGATGGTTATCTTGACAACCTTGACGCCGATATTATATTCAGAACTCCCGGTATGCATCCCAATAACCCTGCTTTGGTGAAGGCTCGTGAAAACGGTGCTGAAGTAACGTCCGAAATGGAAGTTTTTTTCAAACTTTGCCCTTGCAGGATCATTGCCGTAACCGGAAGCGACGGCAAAACCACGACTACAACACTGATATCTGAGATTCTCAAAAAAGCAGGTCACAATGTTTACGTTGGCGGTAACATTGGCAACCCCTTGCTGCCCGAGGTTGACAGCATGACAGAAAATGATATTGCTGTTTTGGAACTTTCCAGCTTCCAGCTTATGACCATGCAGACCAGTCCAAATGTATCTGTTATAACCAACCTTGCACCAAACCATCTTGACGTACATTCTTCCATGGACGAATACGTTCAGGCCAAAGAAAACATTTACCTCTATCAGTCTGACACAGACCGTCTGATACTCAACCTCGACAACGATATAACCCGCAGTTTTGCCCCGAAAGCAAAGGGGGCCGTTGAGTATTTCTCTCGTCAGAAAATGCCCGAAAACGGCGCATATTTCGACGGTGAGACCCTTTATCGGGTTGAAAACGGAATCAAAACAAAAATTGTCAAATCTGTGGAAAACAAAATACCCGGCCTGCATAACGTTGAAAACTATATGGCCGCCATATGTGCAACGTTTGATTTGGTTCAGTCGGAGCACATCGCTGACGTTGCCAGGGAGTTTGGCGGAGTTGAAGGTCGTTTGGAGCTTTGCCGCATCAAAGATGATGTTAGATTTTACAATGATTCAATGGCTTCAAGTCCGTCACGCACAATTGCTGATCTGCGTTCTTTCAGCGAAAAAGTCATCCTCATAGCCGGTGGTTATGACAAAAATATCCCTTACGACGATCTTGGCCCCGTAGTTCTTGAGCACGTTAAAAAACTTGTTCTTACCGGAGCTACCGCCGATAAAATTCGCATAGCTGTGGAAGCCGCTCCCGGTTTTGATCCCAAAACTCTGGAGATCGTAATGGAACCGGACTTTACCCTTGCTGTTCAGAAAGCCGCCGCTATGGCCAACCCGTCTGATACCGTTATACTTTCCCCTGCTTCAGCCTCATTCGACAGATTTAAAAACTTTGTTGAACGCGGCAGATTTTTCAAAAAAGTAGTTAACGAGCTTTAAGGAGTGATAGCTTGGACATTATAAATGTACTGAAAGATTTCTCGTCTCTCAACGCACCTTCCGGCTTTGAAGCTGCAGCTGCCCAAAAAGCTGCCCAGCTTTTGAATCAATACACAGAAGATGTGCGAACAGACAAACTGGGCAATGTAATAGCATGTATCAAATGCGGAAAAGACAATGCAAAGAAAGTTCTGCTCGACGCACATCTGGACGAGATTGGCATGGTAATTACCGGTCAGCAGGACGGATTCCTTCGCTTTGCCTGCGTTGGCGGCATTGATCCCAGAATGCTCCCGGCAAGAGAAGTTGTAATTATGACGGAAGAACCTATCAGAGGAGTTGTTACCTGCTTGCCTCCCCATGTGCAGACAGCTTCCCAGATGTCTCAGGCTGTCCCTGTAGATAAAATGTTCATCGACGCAGGGCTGACCGAACAACAAGCTAAAGATTTGATTCCTGTTGGAACAAATGTTGTATTTGACGATGCATTCTGCGAACTTGCCAACAACATTATCAGCGGCAAGGCAATGGAT
>JAZULX010000264.1:0-9239 GCA_045603325.1 Oscillospiraceae bacterium
CTTACGTTGGGATCGTAACCGGTGTGCATAGCTAAGTACCTTCTTGCGTTTATTGTCGTTTTCTGGGGAAACCCAAAGAATTGTAGCACAAATGTGTCACACATGTCAATGTTTGCGGCGATTTTGCCGGCTTCCGGAACAAACCAGGGACGTTAACGCAGCTTTACGTGTTGCTTTTTATCATGAAAACAGTTAGAATTATAATGAATTGAAAAATATTGAAAACGGAGGAAATAAAATGAAGAAAACATATCCCCATCTTCTGTCTCCCCTGAAGATCAACGGCGCTGTCCTCAAAAACCGTATCGGTTTCCCTGTGGCACCCGTCCACTTCCTGGTAGGCAACGAAGATCAGCCCAACGACGCATACATAACCTTCCACGCAAACCTTGCCAAAGCCGGTGCGGCTTATATCAACATGAACGAGTGGAACAACCCCCTGCAGCACACCGTCGGCCTGGCAGACAGCCTGCACATGCCCATGTTCGATACCTCCAAGCCCGGCACCTGGAACTACATCAACCAGCTGACGGAAGCTGTCCATTTCTACGGCTCCAAGGTCACCATGATGATTTCCCAGGACTTCCCCGAGGGATATTCCCTTTACGGCGGTCCCGGACGAGGCTTCCCCGGCATGGTTGGCGGCGGCACTCCCCAGCAGGCACTGCCTGTTGAGATGATGGAGGGCGTTATCGACCAGTGGATTGCCAAGGTGGACGAATACCGCCTGGCAGGTGTTGACATGATAACCTTCATGCTCAGCTTTGCTCCCAACCGCGGCAACAAGCGTGAGGACGAATACGGCAACCAGACTCTGGAAAGCCGCACTCTGTTCCAGCGCCAGTCTCTTACCAAACTGAAAAAGGCTTTCGGCAAGGATTTCCTTGTGGAAACCATTGTTGCCGGTGAGTGCGACCAGTACACCACCGCAGAACTGGCAGAAGCCCTGAAACTGTACGAAGGTCTTATCGATATCGTTACCGTCCGTGAGCGTGATGTTGTTGCTTCCCATCCCACCGGCTTCACCTTTGCCCACATAGGCGACCACAAGGTCACCGACTATGCCCGCGAGCTGAAAGCTCTTGGCGTAAAGCAGGCTGTGGCCATCAACGGCGGTTTCCAGGACCTTGACGAGATCGAAGGCTATCTGGCAGAAGGAATTTGCGATATTATCAGCATCGGCCGTGGCCTGTTTGCCGAACCCGAACTGCTGAAAAAGGCAAAAGAAGGCCGTGGCGAAGATGTCACCCCCTGTATCTGGTGCAACAAGTGCCACGGCGTAGGCTTCAAGGGTCCCTGGCTGGTATTCTGCTCTGTCAATCCTCAGATGGGTCTGGAAACCAAGGTCAAACGCCTGACCGAGCCTGTTGAAAAGATCAAGAAAGTTGCCGTTATCGGCGGCGGCCCCATCGGCATGAGAGCAGCCCTGTTCACCGCAGAACGCGGCCACAAGGTAACCCTGTTTGAAAAGAGCGACAAACTTGGCGGACAGCTGAGCTATTCCGACCACATGAAGTTCAAATGGCCCATCCGCAACCATCGCGACTGGCTTATCCGACAGGTGGAAAAGAGCGCCATCAAGGTTGTCCTGAACTGCGCACCGGAAGCTGCCGATCTGGAAGCCCAGAACTTCGACGTTATCATCGCCGCCACCGGCGCAACTCCCAACCTGCCGCCCATCAAGGGCATCACCAAAGAGGACGGCACCATGGCCGATAAGGTCCGTGTCATCTCCCAGGTCTGGGGCAAGGAAGAAGAACTTGGCCAGAAGATCGTTCTGGTGGGCGCAGCCGAATCCGGCATCGAAACCGCCATCCATCTGGCCCAGAAGGGCAAGGACGTTATTGCCCTGACTCGTCAGACAGAAGTTGCTCCCGATGCAAACCATCCCCATTATATCACCATGACCTGGATAGACAGAGGCCCCAACGCTTCTCCCATGGGCACTTCCCCCGAATGGGCACGTTATCCCAACCTGCAGACCATCACCCAGGCCACCACTGTTGAAGTTGGCGGCGGCAAGGTGGTTTATAAGGATGCCGACGGTGCCGAGCATGTTCTGGAATGCGACGATGTTGTCATCTCCGGCGGCATGAACCGCAACTCCGATGCAGCTCTGGCATACTCCAACGCAGCTCCCGATTTCTACATGATCGGCGACTGCTCCGAATTCGGCGGCGACCTCCGCAAGGGCTATCGTGAAGCCTGGGCCGTAGCAAGCCAGATATAAGTTATAATAAGCGCCCCCACCTCGTCTGCATTGCCGACGAAGTGGGGGGTTGCTATATTAAGGCAAAATTATTCTTATATGGAAAACTTCATCAATGTATAACCAGTTTCCTCGTTTTCCACCTGCCGCTGAGATAATAGACAAGGCCCATAACAAACGGAACATAGCCTGCAGCCACGTTGCCATACCAGAAACCGTGGATTCCAAGATCCAGAGTGATGCCCAGCAGTATTGCCAGACCGACTCTGGCCACAACGCCGTCCATCAGGCCGATAACAAGACCCAGAGATGCGTAACCAAGACCGTTTACAAGGGCGTTGAAAGGAGCACGCAGTGCAAAACCGTAGAAACTCAGCACAGCGATGGGCACATATTCCATTGCCATGTCCAGCACTCCGGGGTCGGAGTTGAACAGGCCGAACACCTGACGGGGCATGATGACCATTACCGCAGACAGAATGGTGGCCACTCCGAGGCAGAATGCCATGGCGGAACCGATGATGCGGTTTACCCGGTTTGTCTTGCCGGCGCCAAGGTTCTGACCGATCATGGCGGAACCTGCGTTGTTGATGGCGTTGGTAACAACGCTCATTACGCTGCTGAGCTTGTTGCCCACACCGTTGACAGCCGACGCCACAACGCCGTAAGCGTTGATGTAAGACTGGACGAACAGGGCGGAAACCATGATCGCGCAGTACTGGAAGCACATGGGCAGACCAAGCCGCAGAAGGATTTTGACATACTGCCATTCGGGGATAAAGCTTTTGGGCTTGAAGTCGAAACCAAAGGATTCCCGCTTGATGTACAGATAAACAAGGGAACCGATAAACGATGCGCTCTGACCGATAACGGTGGCCAATGCAGCACCCCATGCGCCCCATTTGAAAACGGCCACAAACAGCAGATCCAGCACAAGGTTTATCACCGCAGCCACGGCAATGAACACGAAAGGACGCTTGGAATCGCCCATACCACGCAGTATGGAGCTGACCACGTTGTAACCAAAGATGAATATCGTGCCCCAGAAGCACACCAGAGTATAGTCCATAGCCTGAGAAAAGGCCTCCGCTGGGGTGTTCATGATTCTGAGCATCCAGTTGGCACAGCCGATACCCACGCCGGTAAGCACCACCGCAAGAATAAAGATGCAGGTGAAAAGGTTGCCTATAACGCGGCTGACAGCGGTTCTGTCGCCGGCGCCGACATACTGGGAAATGGTTATCTGACCGGCGGAACAAAAGCCCATGCAGATAAAAGTCAAAAGATGCAGCATTTCACCGCCGATGGAAACAGCGGAAAGGCCGGTGCTGCCGACGAACTGACCGATGATGACCATATCCACCAGATTGTACACCGTCTGCAGCAGGTTGGACAGCATGAACGGTGCCGCAAAGGTAAACAGGGTTTTTGTAACACTGCCCTGGGTCAGGTCGTTTATCATGGATTTTTCTTTACTCAAGTTTACATTACCTCAAATCGTTTTTATAACTAAATAAGCATATCACATGGAACGCAAAAAATCAAACGCTTTGGGAAAGATAATGGCGGTGGCTGCAGGATCATATTAACCGACACCAAACTTTCAAGCGTTATGTATTGAAATCTTACTGGAAATATGATACAATTAATATACTAATATTTAGAATTGATAAAATGTATCGGAGTGGTGCATATGAGCAAAAACAAAACAATGATAAATGACCTGACTCAGGGCAGCGTAACAAAGCAGCTTGTGCTTTTTGCTCTGCCGTTTATGTTGTCCAACCTTTTGCAGACAGCATATAACATGGTGGACATGATAATAATCGGCCAGTTTGTAGGCAGTGCGGGCCTTTCCGCTGTTTCCAACGGCGGCGAAATTCTCCATGTCTGCATGCTGCTTTGCATGGGTTTTGCCACCGCAGGTCAGATAATGATTTCCCAGTTCGTGGGCATGGGCGACCATAAATCCCTCAGCAAAGTCATCGGCACTCTGTTTACCTTCCTGCTGCTGATGAGCTTTGTGGCTTCCGGAATAGGATTCATTTTTATCGACCAGATACTCGATCTTATCAACATTCCCGAAGAAGCCTGGGATCAGGCAAAGGCCTACAGCCTTGTGTGCTTTGCAGGCATGGTGTTCGTTTTCGGCTACAACCTTGTCAGCGCCATCCTCCGTGGTATGGGCGATTCCAAGCGTCCCTTCGTTTTTATCGCTGTGGCTTCCATCGTGAACCTGCTGCTGGACCTGCTGTTTGTGGCCGTGTTCAAGTGGGACGCCATGGGCGCTGCATTGGCAACGGTTATCGGTCAGGGCGTGTCCTTTGTGGGTTCGCTGATTTATCTCTACATCAACCGTGAAGCCTTTGGCTTTGACTTCAAGCTCAAGAGCTTTGCCATCGATCTCCAGATACTTAAAGGCATCCTGAAGCTGGGTGTTCCCATGGGTCTGCAGTTCGGTGCCATAACCATTTCCATGCTGTTCGTTGCGTCCTACACCAACGCCTACGGTGTCGTTGTTTCCGCTGTTACCGCCATCGGCAACAAGCTGGGAACCCTGTCCGGCCTCGTATCCGGCGCCCTTAATCAGGCTGCCGGTTCCATGATCGGCCAGAACTTCGGCGCAGGCAAGCACGACCGCGTCAAACGTATTGTTTTCGACGTGCTTTGGATCGGCCTTATCTTTGCGGTGTTCCTGTCGATCATTATGATACTGTTCCCCGAATACGTGTTCAGCGTATTCAACACCGACCCCGAGGTTCTTGCCTGGGCCCATGCATATGTACCCATTGCCGTGCTGAACTTCATCGGCGCAGCTCTGCGTATGCCCTTCATGGGTCTTATCAACGGTATCGGTTTTGCAAGCCTTGCCTTTGTGGTTGGTATTCTGGACGGTGTTGTGGCCCGAGTCGGCATCGCCATGCTGCTGGGTCTTACCTTCGGAATGGGTATCATGGGCTTCTGGTACGGCAACGTTATCGCCGGATTCGTGCCGTTCATCATCGGCGGAATTTACTTCGTTTCCGGCAAATGGAAAAACAAGAAAGTCGTTGTAAAATCAAGATAGGTCAATAACACCTGTTGAGTGTCATAAAGTCAAAGAAAAGCCTCCCCTGTGTAAGGGGAGGTGTCGAACGAAGTGAGACGGAGGGGTTGTCAAATAAGACAATCCCCCAGTCAGCTTTGCTGACAGCCCGAAGTTTGCTGAAAGCAAACTTCGGGTGTTTGGCATTGCCAAACACGACTCTTCTACACAAGGGGGCCTTTGTGTACGGTGAAACTATTGCTATAGAATAAGCAAATTAGCCGTGCATCAATACATTGATTACGAATTCAAAGGATGTTACTATGCTTTTATCCGCTGAAAATATAAGTAAAAACTACGGCATGAAGCAGCTGCTTGAAGATGCCACGCTCCACGTTGACGAGAGGCAGAAAATCGGCGTCATCGGCCTGAACGGCACCGGCAAAAGCACGTTTTTGAAGATTCTGGCCGGGCTGGAATACCCCGATGAAGGTACCGTTACCATGCGGCGCAATGCTCAGGTGTCTTACCTGCCCCAGACTCCCGAGATGGACGACAACGCCACTGTGCTGGAACAGGTTTTTGCCGATATGCCCGAGGATTTCCGCCAGCTCAACGAGTACGAGGTCAAGTCCATGCTGACGAAACTGGGCATAACCGAGTTCGACGCAAAAACAGGAACCCTTTCCGGCGGTCGGCGTAAGCGAGTGGCACTGGCGGCAGCGCTCATCCTCCCTGCTGATGTGCTGATTCTGGTCGAACCCACCAACCATCTTGACGCAGAGATGACCGCATGGCTGGAGGACAGGCTGAAAAAGTTCACCGGCGGCATCGTCATGGTCACCCACGACCGCTATTTTCTCCAGCGCATCGTAACCGGCATCGTGGAGCTGTATCGCAGCAAGCTGTATTTCTACGAGGCCAATTACTCCACCTATCTCGAGCTGAAAGCCCAGCGGTACGACATGGCGCTGGCTTCTGAGAGGAAACGCCAGGCGATTTTGCGGGTGGAAACTGCATGGATATCCCGGGGCTGCCGTGCCAGAAGCACCAAAAGCCGGGAACGCATCGAGCGTTACAACGCCCTGTTGGAGCAGGACGCTCCCGAAGCGGACAGCTCTGTTCGGATGGTCCCCGCCTCCAGCCGCCTTGGCAGGAAACTGGTGGAACTGGATCATGTGTCCATGGTTTTCGAGGGCAAAACCGTTATCAAGGATTTTTCCTACAACATCAAGCGTGACGACCGCATAGGCATCGTGGGCATCAACGGAGCGGGAAAATCCACGCTTTTGAACCTGATATCCGGCAAACTTCAGCCCACTGAGGGCAGCGTGTCCACCGGCGCCACGGTAAAGCTGGGTTATTTCTCCCAGGAAGGCAGGGAAATGGACGGCAGCCTGACGGTTTACGACTATATCTGCCAGATAGCAAACCAGATAAAGACTGACGAAGGAATCGTCACTGCGTCGCGAATGCTGGAACAGTTCCTGTTCACAACGGATATGCAGCGCAGCAAGGTTGCGTCCCTCAGCGGTGGTGAACGCCGCCGGCTTTACCTGCTGGGCATCCTGATGGAAGCGCCCAACATCCTGCTGCTGGACGAGCCCACCAACGACCTTGATATTGAAACCCTGACAATTCTGGAAGATTATCTTGAAACCTTCCCGGGTGCGGTAATTGCCGTATCCCACGACAGATATTTTCTCGACAAAACCGCAGGCACGATTTTTGAGGTTGCCGACGGCAATGTCACCCAGTATGTAGGCAACTACACCGAATATCTGGAAAAACGGCCCACAGAGGCGGTGCAGAAACAGGCAGCCCCGGCACCAAAAGCCCAGCCCCAGCAGCCAAAACAGAAAAAATTGAAGTTTTCCTACATGGAACAGCGGGAATACGACACCATTGACCAGGATATCGCCGCATTGGAAGAGCAGATAGCCGGTGTGGAAGCTCAGATAGAGGCAGCTTCCAGCGATTACGTCAAGGTCATGGAGCTGACACAGCAGCTGGAGCAGTTGCAGGAGCAGCTTGACGCAAAAACCGAACGCTGGGTGTATCTCACCGAGCTGGCAGAACAGATATCGGCACAGTAGAGAACCTTTTGTGCATACCCTTTTCCACTTGCCCTGTGGGGAGACCTTTGGCCGCCCGCCTATTACTCAAAAACAAGGAGAAAAGATAATGAAAGATATCAGCGTATCTCAGATGATGGCTATGCAAAAAGAGCTGTATGAGCTTCACAAGCATGAATGGAGCCCCAGAGTTCCGCAAACGGGACGGGATTTCATGCTGTTCATGGTAGAAGAACTGGGTGAAGCAATTGCAATAATCAAGAAAAAGAAGGACACGGCAGTCACCGAAGATGCTGAAGTGCGTCGTCATTTTACAGAAGAGATGGCTGATATTCTGATGTATTACACGGAGATATTGATTTGCCACGGAATCACCCCTGAAGAGATCGCCACTGCATATCAGAATAAACACCTGCGTAATATAGGCAGAGATTATAACGGTGAGTATTCCCACTTGTTTGAAGAATAAGTAAAACCGGCTGCAAGTTATCAAGCAGCCGGTTTTGTTATTGTTTAGTGGGCGACTATCCCGCACCGCCTACGGGGTTACAGGGTAGTGTGGTGCGTAACAGGCGGAACGACAGGGACGCTTGGGGCAACGCTTGCGTTGCCCCCTCGGAAAACAGCAAGCGGTTTTCTGCGTTCCCCACAATTATTATCGGCAGTGCGATGCATGTCTTGCGGGGCACAATGTCCGAGAAGGTATGCAGGAGCCCGCACGCAGGGCGGAGAGGTTGGCAAAAGACCATTCCTTCTGAAGCGCAAGCGCGCTTTCTTTTTGGCCCGGGCGCGGACCTTTTTCTTTCCGCAAGGGGGAAAGAAAAAGGTGGGCGCATACTTCAGTGCACATTGCACCGTCAAATCCGCACCACGTCCGGTTCCCAAAGGGAACTGCTCTGGGTGGATTTGTTTCTTATTTTAGCAAATATTTCCACGTGTCGTGTTCTTTATAGTAGAAAAACTCGCTAAGATTGTCCTCCAGGAACACACGAAGCATATCTTTCATATCAAGAGCCAGATCCAGAGAATCAAAATCCTTCAAATCGCACCAGAAAACTTCACCCTCGTCAGAAGAACGGAGCTGACCGGAGAAAGAATTGGTTTTATAAAACAGGACTATGTAGCGGGAACCGTCGTCCTCCGACCAGTCCTTGACTCCGCATAGCTGAGGGTTGGAGATGGTCAATCCGGTTTCTTCATAGACTTCCCGGATTACAGCATCGGTAAGGGATTCAAACTTTTCAACGTGACCACCGGGAAAGGTTATGCCGCCCCACTTTTTATTGTTCTGGACCAGGATCTTATCGCCGTCATAGACCAGACACAGGTTGGTGATCTCCGTCATAACGGTTCTGCTCATTTGCTGCCCTCCCAATCATACTCCCATAAACCCAATTTCCCGTTTATGGCAATAGGCTCGATTTTCTCGATGTTTTCAAGCTTGAATGCATATCCGCTCCATTGGGGATCCTCGGTAACCCCGGAATAGACAAGGGAACCCAGCTTCCTGAGTTCTGCTTTAAAAGCATCATCAACCTTGATGCAGTCCGTGATGGTTGCTTTTGCGATAATGCATCCCATTGGACAGTCAAGCCCATAATGTGAGAACTTGTCCAGATATATTTTATCGACCCCTTTTCCGGCGTGGATGAGGATATCCCCGCGGTAAAGAGTTTTCCATGATCGGAATTCGTATTCCTTAAACCCTTCGGCGATCAGGGATGCAAAAGGCTGACGAATGGATAATACTTTCATAACGACACCTCGCAAGTAAATTATATGTTATTCACAGCGAATGTTCAAGGAGAATCAAGCTTTTGAACCAATCACCCCCGGCTGCACAACAACGCAGTCAGGGGTGATTGGTGTATCTCACATAAAGCTCGCCACTTCGGGCTGGGGTTTTTCTGCCTTTTCCATGCTCAGAACC
>JAZULX010000265.1:0-3309 GCA_045603325.1 Oscillospiraceae bacterium
AAGATCCAATGCCGAAATACCTTCCCACGCCTCAAGCACTACTTTGCCTATCAGGGAAGGCTCGACTACAACGTCTCCCCGAGATGTGTTCTTAACATCTCCCAAAATTGGAAGTCTGTCCTTTGTACACACAGTTATAAAATAATAACCATTTTGACTATAGTCGTATTCCTTTAGTCTATGCAGCTTTCTTACAGGATAATCCATAATTATTCACAACCGAATTTCTATGCGGAACGTCGGGGACGACGTTCCCTACACTGTGCTTTTTTACCTTACTGCAAATTTCCTATTCGGGTTCCCACCACTTTGGCAGCCGCCGGGACTACATTGGATACGGAACCGTCGTCTATGAGTTTCTGCAGCAGGGTGGTTTCGCTGCCGGCAACATTGGCGTACAGGGCATAGTAGGAAATGTATGCCACATGGCAGCGGAGGAAGTTCGAGGTTATTATGCCCGATTCGGTGGAGTTGATTATACCCAGTTTAACAGCGTCATCCACTGCGGTTTTCCATGTGAAATCCACGTTTTCCGCATACCCCAATGCACGCATCAGGAATGTCATATAATCCACAGCCGCCACAGGGTTGGTGGCGCCGAACAGGGTTTCTGAAATGCCTTTTGTATAGCCCTTGGAATAGGCATAAGCCACATAGCCGTTTGCCCAGGTATCCACATCGGTGAATGGATGCTCACCCTCAAAAGCAAGGGCTTCATCTTCCTGACCCATCAGGCGGATAAACATTACAAGGGCTTCCGTTCTGGTGGCAGTTCGTTCAAGAGCAAATCCGGAGCTGTCGCCCCTGAAAAGGCCCATGGTGTTCAGCGCAGCTGCTGCGGAATTGTAATCCACTTCCGTGGACACGGACACTCTGTAAGGGCCGACAAAAACCACCTGCATGGTTTCGGATGCGACGGTGAAACCGCAGCCTTCAGAAGGTGCCATACAGCTCTGGTTTCCGGGCAGGTAGTCACCATCACCGACGGATGTTCCTGCCGTAACGTTGGACAGGCTGCCCACAGCAAAGCCCGTGCCGGATTCCATCACAAAGGACGAACCCAGCGCAAGAGTTACTGCATCGCCTTTTTTGAGCCTGACGGAGCCGGCGGTTTCCCGGTATCCGTCGTTATTAATGGCACGGCGCAGATTGTATTGGGCGGCCATCTGACCGGCCTTATAAAACCCGTTCATGTAAACGGAACCAAGCCCGGCATCCAGATAGTTTTCCAGTTTGCTTTCTATGCCCGGAATCAGCGTTCCCTCAAGATAGCTCTGGGATATTACCGGATCCACCGCAGTGGACACCACCTGGGCGGCAGTGGTTTCTTCCGGCAATACTATCTCGGCGGCTGAACAGCCTAGAACCAGTACAGCCGCCAAAATTATTGTTATAAGTTTTTTCATAGGTGTGACCAGTCTTTCTCGCGTCAGCCGACCGACCGTCAGTTGTCCTCGCTCAAACGGTAGCTGAGAGTCAGCAGGCTGTCCAGCAGAACAACGTTTTCGATGCGTACCGACGGGTCGGAAATGCTGAGATCGCAGTTTGTAAAGTTCCAAATACCGCGTATACCTGCCTGCACCAGCGTTTCCGCACTGTCGTGGGCAACATGGGTAGGCACGGTGAGCACAGCGGCATCGGGTTTCATCGTCCTTACATATTCTTCGATATCAGCAACGTCCCGCACAATGTATCCATCAAGTTCGGTGCCGATAAGTGCAGGGTCGGCATCGAACACGGCTATAAGCTCAAAGCCGCACTTCTTAAAGTCGAAGTTCTTGATAAGGGCTCTTGCCAGGTTGCCGCAGCCCACAACGATGGCCTTATGACCTTCGTTGATACCAAGTATCTCCTGAATTTCAGAGCGAAGCTTTTTAACATTGTAGCCGTATCCCTGCTGCCCGAACTCGCCGAAGCAGCTGAAATCCTGCCTTATCTGCGAAGCTGTCAGACCAAGTCTTGCAGCCAGTGTATTGGATGATACTCGTACGCAGTTTGCCTGATAAAGCTCATCCACACAGCGGTAATAACGCGGCATGCGGAGTATGACCGGCGTTGCGATATTGCTGTTCTTTTTCATTTTACAATTTCCTTTGTTATAAGGGCTTTCAAAATATCTTTAACTTATACATAATACAGAATTGTTCGGCAAAAGTCAAACATTCACGACATTTAATATGCATTTTCCAGATATTTTGCATTTTTTGCTTCATTTACCTGCAAGCTCATCAAGGGTTCCAAAGTTGTACCCCATCTCTTTCCAGCGTGTCAGCAGTTCGTCAAGGATATCCGCATTGGTCCGGGAAGTGGAGTGCAGCAGCACCACGGCACCGTTATGTATGCGGGGAATGAGCTTGTCGAAGGCTTCCTGTGCTGTAGGCTGATCGTCCTCATACCAGTCCACATATGCAAGGCTCCACAGCACAGTAGTATAACCGAGAGTCTTTGCAAGTTCAAGATTGTCCTGGCTGTATTTGCCCTGAGGCGGACGGTAATATTTGCTCATCTGCTGACCTGTGGTCTGCTCAAACACCTGTTCCAGCTTGACAAGTTCCTCTGCAAAGGCTTCTTTTGAGGTTATGCTTTCCATATCGGGATGGCTGTAGGTGTGGTTGCCCACGGTATGCCCTTCCTCAAGCATCCTTGTTACCAGTTCCGGATTCTGCTCAATATAATTGCCCACCAGGAAAAACGCACCGGGAACATTATGTTCTTTAAGCACATCCAAAATTTTTTCCGTACATCCGTTTTCGTATCCTGCATCAAAGGTCAGGTAAATCACCTGCTGTCCGCTGTCACCGCAATAATATGCATCGAACTGCTCAAGCTGCTCAGCCGTGGCATTGCCCTGAGGAGTCTGCCCCTCCTGCTGAAAGCTCAGTCCCCAGTTGGTCACTGCGGAAGCAGTCACTGCCGAAGCCGTCACTGCTTCCTGCTGCTCAAGTCTCGACAGCGGTATAGCCGCCAGCAACAGCGCCGCAACCAGTACTATACCCGACCAGAATCTGCTTTCATTTTTCCGATTTGTTTTCAACCGGCTCACCGTCCTTACCATTATTATATAATAGTATATTGGACAGCCTGTGGCCCGTATGCCTGTTTTTTGTGTTTACATAATGTTCATATTTTATTTAATTTCTGTACACCATTGTTTTGGGGGCTGTGGTATTATATGCTTGTCAGCAACGATAATCATTCTACTCCTTCTCTTTACATTCCATACACCCCCTAAACCATCTTCATTGGTTTGAACAAAAAGGCCATCCCAAAATGGGTTGGCCTTTTTGTTAAGCGTGACAAAATATCCCA
>JAZULX010000266.1:0-2325 GCA_045603325.1 Oscillospiraceae bacterium
TGGACTTATTGTATAATTTATAATATATAAAGATCATAAGGGGGTTATTACATGGATAACAACGAATATATCCCTGAAATTTCCGAAGAGCAAAGACTTGCAGCCCTTGCCGAACGCAAACGTAAACGCGCAGAAGCTCGCAGAAAACGTATTATCCGTCAGCGCATAATGTATGGCGTTGTTCTTGCGGTCATTATTCTTCTCATAATTCTCATTGCCAAAGGTTGCGGCGGTGGTGGTTCCGCTGCCGAAGAAATTGCTCCCGAAGAAAGTGCAGCTATTGCGGTATTCCCTACTCCTCATCCCGATGACCTCGATGTGCTGAACGCCAAGAATGATGACGACGAAGTTCCCGAAGTCAATGCTACCACGTTTACCCTTTCCGCTGTTGGCGATATAATGATATACGACGAGCAGATGACCGACGCTCTTGATTCAACCTCCGGAAGTTACGATTTTTCACACTGTCTTGCTCAGATCAGCAAGTACACTTCAGCTTCCGATATCTGTGTTGGTACTCTTGAGACTACCTTTGCAGGTGCTGATGTAGGTTATCAGGGCAAACCTGATTTCAATGCTCCCGAAATTCTTGCCAACAATCTCTCCGGTGCCGGTTTTGATATTCTGTCCACCGCCTGTACTTATAGTCTCCAGCACGGAATTACCGGCCTTGTTTCCACCATTAAAAACATTCGCAATGCCGGTTTGGATAATGTTGGCACCTACTACACTCAGGAAGATCGTTCTTCCTCCGGCGGCGTTGTAATCAAGGAAGTTAACGGTCTGAAAATCGGTTTCCTTGGCTATACCAAAGGCTGCAACGGTCTGTCCATTCCCGAAGGCTATGAGTATTCTGTCAACGTATTGTACGACGATTATTCCACCTACTTCTCCGAAATCAGTGAAACCCAGATCCTGGCTGATCTGACTGCTGCAAAAGCATTGGGATGCGACGTCCTTGTTGCAATGCTTCACTGGGGTTCCGAATACGAAACAACTCCCAGCGACGATCAGAACACTATTGCCAACCTGATGTTCGAAAATGGCGTTGACATCATCCTTGGCAGCCATCCCCACTATCTGCAGCCCTATGAAACCAGAACTGTTACCACCGTCGACGGCGAAGAAAAGCAGGTATTCGTGGCATATTCCCTCGGCAACTTCCTTTCTGCCATGTCCAAAGAATACAGTAACGATTCCATGATTCTGAATCTCACCGTTTCTGTGGACAACGAAACCGGCAAACTCAGCTTTGACAATGTCAACTACGTCCCGATTTATCTGTCTTCTCAGTCCAATCGTTTTGTGGTATACGACATCAATCAGTCCGTTGCCGACTTCAATGCAGGCAGCAGCACCATCAGCGACGACCTTTATGCAACCATGCGTCAGTCGCTTGAGAATATCCATAATCTTGTTGGTGCCGAAGGCGACATCGCCAACCAGATCGCCATTGAAGCAACTCCCATATTGGGCGGCGAAACAACTGAGCCTACCGCTGAACCTTCTCCCGAAGTCAATGCCGAACCGGCTCCCGAAGTTTCCCCCGCTGCATAACCTAATAACACATATAGCGTGCAGACCTTTGTCTGCACGCTATATTATTATCTCCTTTATTCTGACGGCAAAGCCTGAACCGCAAACCGAAATAAAGTTGCCTTCATATTCAAATACGCTGAAATGATCATCGGAATCTTTACGAATTCTTGATCCCGAGAGAATATCGGCCATGTCTGTCTTTCCGATACCACCGGCAAGTCCTGTACCGTCTTTTTTTAACTTGGCTTCTTTAAGGGTCCAAAGCTGCATAAAAGCACGATCGGGATTATCACTGTTATGAACCAACATATATTCATCAGAAGTCAATGTTTTTTCCAACAGTACAGATGCAGGCTTACGTGAAGCTGACTCAATGTCGCAGCCAACGGTCATATCGCTGAGTGCGCATATAGCAAAACTGTCGTTATGACTCAGAGAAAAATGCATATCTGTTCGCTTATCAAAGTAAGGCTTACCGGACTCGGGTTTGACGCAATGAGGCAAGGCGTCAAGATTCCAGGCATCCTTGACCGCTTTTGACAATAATACCCAGGCAAACAATGATCCGGGATGTTTGGTATTGAATCGGCGATGCTGAAAATCCGGCAGTCCGATTTTCAGCATTACGAGTTCACTGTCATCAATGCACCGAATCGGTGCAGCATAAACTAAAACGCTCATAATTTCCTCAAATTAAAACCGCTGCGAGAAAACTCGCAGCGGTTTGATGTAGCTTTATACGCTTGGATTAGCCGTTTTCTCTCATGCGAGCGAAGCAATCGCTGC
>JAZULX010000267.1:0-12626 GCA_045603325.1 Oscillospiraceae bacterium
CGACCTTCCATGACCTTTCTGGGCCACTGAGGGTCAGAGAGGTGCAGCTGGCGTCCTGAACACACAAAATCAGCCTTGCTTCCGGCAATGATCCGCCCTGCCATTTCGGGAACATTGATGGCACCTACCACGGCATCCGCCATTTTGACGTGCTTTTTGATTTCGGCTGCGTATTCAACGTTCAGTCCGGAAGGATATGCTGATGTAGGTATGGTGCCGACGGAGGATGAAACGTGGAAAATATCCACCAGCCCGTCCACCATTTTTGCAAACTCAACGGTTTCGTCAAGGGTGATCTCCATCTCACCGTCGGAGATGGCGCTGACACGCAGTTCAATAATGAAATCGTCACCGCACAGGTCGCGGATACGCCGGAGTATCATCATCGGTGCTCTGGCGCGGTTTTCAAGACTTCCGCCGAATTTGTCTGTGCGGCGGTTGGAGGTGGCCGACAGGAACTGGGTGAACAGCTGGCCGTGACCGCCGTGGACCACCACGCCGTCGCAGCCGCAATCCTTCACAGCTTTTGCACAGTACGCAAACTGGTTGGCAATATCTTCGATATCCTGCTCTTCCATGACCCGCAGGGGCAGCTCGATCATGGGCGGCATGCCGGGCATGGGTTCCATCTTTGGCCCGGGAGGATCGGGAGACACAGCCAGCGCACAGTCGGCAGTCATCATGTGTTCATAGCCCGGTTCGGCACCGTTGCTTTTGCCGCCGTGGGAAAGCTCTATCATGGTCAGAACGCCTCTGGCGTGGGCCATACGGTTGTATTGCCGGACAGATTCCAGCAGGTCAACGGATATGGGATCGTCGTAAAAACGGAATCGACGGGCACCGCCACGACCACCGTAAACCGGGTCAACCGGATTGTCCAGAGTGCTTATGCGGGCCACGCCGCCATCCATCAGCACCTGACAATAGTCAAGGTAATCCTGATGCATGTAGCCACCGTCGTTTTCGTGGAGAGTTCCGTGAGGTGCGGCAAGTATGCGGTTTTTGAAAGTCTTGCCGGCAATGGTATATGGGGATAAAAGATGGCTGAAACTCGATTTCATCTTATCATTCCTTTTCGTTTCTTTGTTATAAAATATAGTATATTTGCCCTAAAAATGCAACTGCAATTGACTTTCAATTGACAATGTTGTACAGTAAAATAAAAGTAAGGATGCTTAATGTATGGAGGGTGATCCGATGAAACGTAAAGTCAGAATAGCCCAGTACGGTATTGGCCGCATGGGCAGTATAATCATCAAAACCCTTTTGGAAAAGGACTGTGAGCTGGTGGCGGCATTTGCCAGAAACCCTGCTCAGATCGGCCGGGATGCCGGAGAAATTGCGGGTATTGGCAGCATCGGCGTTGCCGTGTCCGACAGCAAAAACGCTGCTGAAGTTCTGAAAATGAGCGGAGCCGATATCTGCATCATTGCCACGAAAGGAACCGTTGCGGAGCTTGAAGAAGCCATCAAAGCCTGCTGTGACGCAGGCGTTGACGTGCTGACCATAGGTGAGGAAGCCTTCTGGCCATGGACATCGGCGCCCGAGGTGACCAAACGCATCGACGAAATGGCAAAAACTGCCGGGGTGACAGTTTCCGGCAGCGGGTATCCGGACGTTTATTGGGGAAGCCTTGTCACAAACGTGGCAGGGTCCATGTCGAAGCTGGAAAAGATCCACGGCCTTGTATATTACGATATAGACAACTATGGCAGAGACTTCATCGTGGGTCACGGTGTGGGGCTGACTGCTGAAGAGTTCAATGAAGGTCTCGGACGATGGGAACCCACCGCTGACGGACTTTGGCCATGCCTGCCCGGAGATCAAAACGGATGGCTTTGCCGCCAACTTGGTTTGACAGTCACGAACCAGACCATGCGGCGGATTCCCAAATACAGCGAAATCGACCTGTACAGCAAAACCACCGGAGAAACCATACCTGCGGGCAGGGTAATCGGCATGTCCGTTGCTGCCGAAACCACAACAGCCGAAGGTATCACCATTGAAATCGAAGTCTGCGGTAAGCTGTACGAACCCGGCGAGACAGACGGTGTAACGTGGTATTTCACAGGCAATCCAGACACTGAAATTTTCGTCAGGAACCCGCAGACCCATGTTCTCACCTGCACCACGGTGGTTAACCGAATCCCGGATGTTATTTCCGCACAGCCCGGATTTGTGACCACCGACAGGATGGATCCCATCAAGTATTTGGCAATGCCCATGAATGAGTATGTTGAAAAGGAGAACTGACCATGAAGGAACTGAACTGTAAGTCTGCTGAGCTTTTGCTGAAAAACCCATGGTGGGCAGCAGAATATGACGAACTGATGCATCCTGAGCTTACCTGCGATTTTCCCAACGCACCGGGTGGTATGCCTCAGTATATGGACAGCTTTGATGCCGAACATTATCGCAAATGGATGGACGACACTGTCAGCAATTACGAATGTGAGCTTATTGAACTTTACGGTACCGCCGACGAAAACTCTTTCTGGGCAGTCAGCGAGATAAAAATGGATACTTTCTGGGCAGGAAAGTCCGGCGAATTTGAGTCCAGAAGATTCAGTAACCTTATTTTCAAAGACGGAAAGCTTTTCAAGCTCCGTGAAATGACCAATCCGCTGAAATGGCTCAACGCTATCGGAGCAGAAGTACCCATCTTCCGCATGGATCTCAACGATCCCCGCATTGACGAATATCTTGCCCAGGCAGAAGCTCCTGCCCACAACACAAATGCTGAGATTTCGGCTGACCCTGAAGCTGTCAAAGCCCGTATCGAAGCCAATCTGAACGCTTTCAAAATGGCCAATTACTGGGAAGTTATGGGCAGCCAGACAGCCTTTGCGCCGGACTACACCTCTGCAGTCTGGTTCCTGCCGCCGGAAATGGCGGAGGAGTATCCCGAGGAGCTTATGCCCAGAGTGGAAGGCTGGAGCGTACTCAGCTGCCCGATCATAGATTTCGACAGCCGCGGTGTGTACCACGCCACCGATGACCCGGGAGTGTACTTCTGCGAATATATGTGCACCGGCAAAACCGACTGGATCGGCAACAACGCACCCAACGCCAGATATCGCAACCGTTACTGGTATATTCTCCGGTTTGATGAACTGGGCAGAATCACCCGCTGCGAAGAAATACTCAACCCCATCAACAAATTCAACTCCATTGGAGTCAGCATTCCCACATTTCCGTATTATTTCTGAGTTCGTTCCACCAATTTCGCACAACCTTTCAATGTCATTCTGAGCGACAGTGATGAATCTTAACTCCGTAATATGTGCGACTTCTCCGTTGTTTTGTCAACGTTCGGAATGACTGCTTTATTCGTAGGGTCACGGCGTGCCGTGACCGTTCTGCCAACCGCGCACAATACAGGTCATAAATCCGATTTTAAAAAAATATACTGTCCACAAAGACCAAACGAATGAGGTGGACAGTATGGAAAATATCAGAAACACGGTAACGCTCAGAGGCAATATTCTCAGCCCGCCCGTGTTTTCCCACGAAAATCATAACCGCCAATTTTATACGTTTCCGCTCAGGGTGGAACGGCTCAGCGGAAATGAGGATACCATCAACGTAATTGCAGACCTGCAGCTGCTGGAACAGGTGGATCCCAACGGCGGCAGCTGCGTCACCGTTACAGGTGAGCTGCGCTCTTTCAACAACAGGAGCGGGCAGGGAAGCAGGCTTGTCATAACCGTGTATGCGTTTTCGGTTGAGGAGGACTATGGCGAACACATGAATGAAGTGACGGTTACGGGAGCCATATGCAAGCCGCCGGTGTTCCGCACAACTCCTCTTGGCAGAGATATCTGCGATGTTATGCTGGCAGTGAACAGGCGGTATCGAAGGGCCGATTATCTGCCTGTCATAGTCTGGGGACGGACAGCAAGAGAAATTGCCGATCTTCCGGTGGGAACAGAAATCAGAGTTGACGGGCGGATACAGAGCAGAAGTTACATAAAGATTAAAGACGGAATCAGCACTGAGCGCACCGCTTATGAAATTTCAGCCATCGAAGTGGAAGTTGAGGACAATTGATACCGAAAAAAGCTCCCTCATCAGAGGGAGCCTTTTTCGCATATAGCTTAGATCTGGTTTGCAGCACCGTAACCGCCGGCAACGGCAAAGTGAACGTTGCCTATCTGACGGCAGTCGCCGATGTAATCCACCTGAGGAGCAGAACCGTACAGAGCGGCAGCACCTGCGGTGTTGGGCTTTGCGCCGGTGGCCATGACTACCAGTTCGCACTCGATCTTCTGTTCCACGCCCTGAGCGTCGATGTAGGTGACGCCGGTTTCGTCGATGGAGACGTATTTTCGGACAGAAGTGATCTGATGGAAATCAGGCTGTTTCTCCCAATATTCCTTGACCATGTCACGATAATGAGCATGAGCAGCATCGGAAGCGATGGTGGCCTGACGGCACATTACAGTGGTGTCGTGACCGTTTTCTGCAAGGTACAGGGCGGTTTCAACGCCGGTTTCACTGCCGCCGATAACAACGATCTTCTTGGGCAGCTGCTTTTCGATGCCGTAAACGTCGGTGCAGAGCATTACGTTGTCGCCGTCCTTGCCGGGAATGTCGGCCTTGGTGTAATAAGCACCAACGGCAACGATAACGTTGTCGTAGCCTTCGGCCTGCAGCATTTCCCTGGTGGCAAAGGTGTTCAGCTTGACATCAACGCCCTTCTTGTACATCTGAGCAATGAGCCAGTTCTTGAAATCAGCCAAAGGCCACTTGAAGATGGGATAATCAGCGTGAGACAGCTGACCGCCCAGTACGCTTTCCTTTTCGTACAGGGTGACCTTGTGGCCACGGTCAGCAGCAGTGATGGCAGCGTACATACCGCCGGGGCCGCCACCGACGATGGCAACCTTCTTGCTTTCGCCCACGGGAGCGATCATGCGGTCGATCTTGTCTTCCATGCCGAGTCTGGGGTTGACGGAGCAGAAGCTGCGGAAAGCGTCGGAACCGTTGGGAACATGGCACTTGTTGCAGCGGACACAGGGAACAACGTCCTCGCCCTTGTCGGCAACGAGCTTCTGAACATAGTTGGGTTCGCAGATCCATGTACGGGCCATGATGATAAGGTCAGCCTTATCGTTGGCAACGAGGCTTTCGCAGAAATCGGGATCGTGGAGACCGGCGGAAATACCGATCTTCAGTTTTCCACCGCGAGCCATAACGTCCTGCTTCAGGGCAGAAGCCAGAGTTACGCAGGGGCTGGGATCCTTGCGGGAAGAGGTGTAGCCGGTGGGATGCTGCCAGTCCTGAACGCCGTAACGAACGGCCAGAATGTCCAGCTTGCCTTCCAGAGCACGGGCCAGCTCAAGGTTGTGCTGGATGCTCAGACCGGATTCTTCACCGCTTATGTAGAACTCAAGGGGATAATCCTTGCCAAGAGCGGATTTGAGAGCGTCTGCCATTTCAACGCAGAGCTTGATGTGACCGCCCTGAGAAATACGGGTGGTGAGCATCTGGAAGCCCAGCTTTTTGTAGTAAATGGCACTTTTTACAATATCGTCAAGCAGATCCTGCAGTACTTTGGGATCGTCATAATCCGCAAAGGGGCTGCCGGGACGCTTCTTCATGGCTTCCATACCGCCACCGGGACCTCCGGGAGCGCCGGGTCCACCACCGGGACCGCCGGGCATACCGCCGGGAGCACCGCCGGGACCACCGGGCATACCACCAGGACCACCAGGACCACCAGGACCGCCGGGACCACCGGGACCACCGGGACCACCGGGTCCACCGGGACCACCGGGTCCACCGGGGCCGCCTGCAGCAGCACCCTGAGCGGCAAGGATACCGGGAGTGCCCTGACCTGCGGTTTCGTCAAGCATGTTGTAGCCCAGAGGATACTGAGCTATGGAACCGTAGTAACGGATAGCGTCGATAGCCTGACACAGATAGTTGTGGGTAGTGGTTTTGCGGAAATCCATGATGGAAAAATGGTCAGGCGGGAAATCGGGAGTGCTTTCCTGAGTGGAGCCTGTCTCCAGATGGTTGATGTTGACGGCTGCAGCACCGCTTCTGGCACGGTTTGCCAGCATGGTTATCCATTTTTCTGTGGGATAAGGTTCGGTGCCCTGAATAAAGTGGGGAGTTGCGGCAGCAGCTGTCATACGGTTTTTCAGCAGTACGCTGCCCAGCTCCAGAGGCTGCAGAAGATGCGAGTATCTGTTGCCCATGATTTTCTCTCCTTTTCTTCAAAAAATATCAAATTGTTATGATACGAAGATATTTTATCACAGGCAAATTATTGCTGTCAATAAAAGTTATATAACGTGTTCAAAAACGGCTGAAAAAGCAAACAGCCTGCCGCTGTTGCGACAGGCTGCAGCTTTCGTTGGGGGATGAATTATCCCCATTCAAAAGGGAAAGCTTACTTCAGGCCGTTTTCGTAGGCTTCGATCATTTTCTTGACCATCTGGCCGCCGACGGAACCGGCTTCACGGGAAGACAGGTCGCCGTTGTAACCCTGCTTAAGGTTTACGCCAACTTCGGAAGCAGCTTCCATTTTGAACTTATCCATAGCCTCACGGGCTTCGGGAACATTGATTTTGTTTCTGCTGGTTGCCATGATAATTTGATCTCCTTCAATTACATTTTTATGCGCCTATACGGCGTTTTGGGGTCCGATAATATCTTTGCCTGATTAGCATCGAATATGCCGGGTAATTTTTAGAGGAAAATCAATTTTTCGACAAGGAACAAAATTACAAGAAACAAAAAATCAAGCGGTCCAAAATTCATGGACCGCTTGAAACCCAATCAATTTTCATACATCGTCAGTTTTTGCTCACCGTCTCCGATGATACCAAGCTGGGTCAAGGCTGCGATGGTGTGTTCGCTGGCGGTGGTTATGCCGAAGCTTCTGCCGTGGGACACGGTTTCGGCGTATGGTTTGGTGTCCTCGTAGTATCCGTATGAATAGGGGTCATAGTTGATCTGAGCGTCTTCGATATCCTCGGGATAATAGGTTACGGTGATGCTGTTTTCGTAGTTTTCATAATCTGTGGGGAACACCAGACCGGCTTCCATGTTGCCTGCCACCAGGTCGGCACTTACAGCCTGTGCCAGTATCCATGCATCGCGGCCGGACACGGTGGTCTGATTCCAAACACCGTCTTTCGAATAGAAATCGATGGAAACGCTGGATACCATATCTTCGGTCAGAGGTGAACCAAAAGCTCGCTGTATAACCTTGTCAGGTGCGTACAGCAGGGCGTTCAGTCTGCTGGCATAGCTGCCGGGATCGGACTTTGTTTCGGGAGTGACGGGGATATAATAGTATCTGCGGAGATAGTCACCATCATCTTTCATGTAGTAGCGAATACTGACATTGTGATGATAATTGTAACTCATTTTATCAAAAAAGTAGGTGTCGTAATCGCCGCCTCTGACGATGTTCAGCAGCTCATCCTTGCCGTCCAGCAAAGACTGATGGTATGCCATAATGGCGGCCATATCTTCCTCGGTGGTGAACTCGGTGGAGTCTATGGCAATGAACTCAACATCCTCAATGTCCGGAATCCTGTTCTCAATGTTGAACAGGTCAAATGCGGTGGCAGCCATGCACAGCACTGCCACAACGGCGAAGATGCCAAAGGTTCCGATACTCTTTTTGCTGAACACCCGGAAACTCTTTTTCAGCAGCATTTCTGCCGCAAACCATCCAATAAAGCCTGTGGCAATCATTACCAGAGTCATAAGGGGATAGATAAAAGCGGTTTCATCGATCTCAATGTTGAATATCGCGGCCACCAGCAGGCTCAGCAGCAGCGCAGCACATACGCCTACGCACCAGCGGAACACAGGTTTTGCTTTTTTGACGCTTACCACATCGCCGGCACTTTCAACTCTGCGTTTGCGATACAGCAGCAGGGAAAGAATGGCGAATACTGCACCGGCAATAACGTACCAGATGGTAATTTCTGCGCCCACAAATATTGTCTGCTGTGTTTCGTGGATATATCTGGTGCCATAATTTTCCATCATGTATATAATGGGGGAGAGAAAAGATATGCTTCCTGTACTTGAACTGCGGAAACCGTAGATAAAGATCTCGCCCATGGATTTGATGACCATTTCAAGAACGTATGCCACGAAATTCCAGATAAGATAGAACACAGGCACGGCCACAAGAACGCCGGTGAACTGGGCACAGAAAGTGGCAAAGGAGAAGAAGAAAAATTCCGTGCCGCATACAACGCAAAGCCAGATAATTAGGCTTACCATGTCCAGATCGCCTCTGAACGCACCCACAGGGACAGTGATAAGTGCAATAAGCAGATTGGGGATGAACATATATGCCAGACCGGACAGGTAGTTGGTGATGAACATGGTTTCCCTTGTCATGGGCAGAGCGTGGAACATACCTGCACTTTTCGAACTGTACATATATGAATACAGGGCCATGGCGCATATGGCTGCGTAAGCAAAGCCGATAACAACGCCTGCCATAGTCATGGAATACACTGTCTCATTATAATCACTATACGATTCAACCAACAGCACCATGGGCATGATAACAAAGAATATCGCCAGATAGCTGCCCCAGATGGGCCAGAAGCGTTTGAGGTTTTTGATGAACAGGGTCCTGTTAAAGAATGATGTCTTTGACATGGTAATCTTCACCTCCAAGCTCGTAAATAAATATTTCTTCAAGGGTAAGGGGCAGAGCATCTGCCAGCAGAGGCTCAATGGTGGAAAGCTTGTTCAGAACTTCTTCTGAATTGCCTCTGACTATGATGGTGGTTATGCGGCCAACCTCGCTGCGATGGAGCACATCAAGGCTTTGGGGGAGTTCTTTGATTTCGTTGAACACCAGCTGGACTTTCGTGATGCTGTCCTGCAGGTCAGACAGTGACCGCTGGAGCAGTATTCTGCCGTGGCTCATAATGCCCACATGGTCGCAGACATCCTCCAGCTCACGCAGGTTGTGAGACGAAACCAAGACGCTTATGCCGCGTTCCGCAACCTCGTTCATCAGAATTGACCAAACCTGACGGCGCATAACAGGGTCAAGACCGTCCACAGGTTCATCCAGGATAACGTAGTCGGGACACTGGCACATGGCCAGCCAGAAAGCGGACTGCTTCTGCATACCCTTGGAAAGGCGGCGTATGGGAGCCTTTTCGTCGATACTTGTAAAAACGTCTTTGAGTTTTTCGTATCTGGAGATATCAAAGCTCGGGTACAGTCCTTTGTAAAAGTTCATCATTTCCCGGGTGGATGCGGACATAAAGTAATACAGGTCATCGGGAATGTATGCAATCCTGCTTTTCAGACCTGCGTTTTCCCATATAGGTTCGCCGTCTATAAGTATCTGGCCACTGTCTGGCTTATAAACACCGGTCAGACAGCGGATAAGAGTGCTTTTACCGGCACCGTTTGGACCAACCAGACCGTAAACGGAGCCGGGCTGAACTGCCAGCGAACAGCCTGACAGAGCCTCAAAGCCATCAAAAGTCTTGACAATGTTTTTTATTTCGATCATTATTCTCCCTCCTTAGGGTTCTGGATTCTGCTGCATAGTTCCTCGGTGCTGATGCCCAGGAATTTCAGCTCAGCCACGGTTTTGTCGAATGCGGCCAGCAGCTCGTTGGTGCGTCTTGTATCCACCTGATGATTGGCGCCGGCAAAGGAGCCCTTTCCGGCAACGGTATAAACATAGCCCTCCTGTTCAAGCTCACGGTAAGCGCGCTGGATAGTGTTTGGGTTGATGGCAAGGGACGATGCCAATTCCCTTACCGAAGGCAGCTTTTCATCTGCGCCTACTGCACCCGTTACTACCAGACGCTTGATGCCGTCTTTGATCTGTTCATAAATCGGGCGTGAATCACGGTAATTCAGCGTTATCATGTTCCACCTCCTGGAAGCGTTCTAAGTGAACTAACTGTATTAACTGTGATAGTACAGTAAGGATACACTGTTTATTGGTAAAAGTCAACAGTTTTTTTGAAAAAGTTAAAATTTTTCTTGTGTAAATGATGTGGATATGATATTCTAAAGCCAGAAATATTGAAATGAAAAAGTGAAAGGCGGTATCGTTTATGATCATTACCATTGGCAGACAGTATGGCAGCGGCGGCAAAGAGATCGGTGAAAAGCTGGCTCAGAAACTTGGTTTCGCATTTTATGACAATGAACTGCTGACGATCGCCGCCCAGAAGAGCGGACTTTCCCAGTCGGCTCTCAGCGAGTTCGATGAAACTCCCACTTCCAGCTTTATTTACAATATGTATGTCAACTCCATGAGCGGCATCGACGTTGTTCCCATGAACCAGCAGCTGGCCTTTGCCCAGTTCGACGCCATCAAGGAAGTTGCCAAAGCCGGCGACTGTGTTATTGTTGGCCGCTGTGCAGACTATGTCCTTCGTGACCGCAAGGACTGCATCCATATCTTTATCCACAGCGATATGGAACACAGAAAAAAGAGAATCGTTGATAATTACAACATTCCCGAGCAGCTTTCCGAAAAGACCGCCCTCAAGCAGGACAAGAAAAGAGCAGCTTACTATAATTACTATTCCCACAAAAAATGGGGCGAAGCTGCCAGCTACGATTTCACCATCGACAGCTCCATGCTCGGTGTGGACGGCAGTGTAGAAGTGCTTGCCAAAATCGTCGAAGAGTTTGAAAAAGCATACAGAAACAGCTTTGAAGGATAAACAAAACCCGGCAGATTATCTGCCGGGTTTTTTGCTGTCATTTCGAGTGAGCCAACATAGTTGGCGACGAGAAATCCCCATTGTGGTATGCAATATCTTTCATTTGTCATTCGTCACATCACCATCACCGCTTACAGGTATTGCTTCACCCAAAAACGTAGGCTCGGGCATATGTATGCACTGGACAAAATCCTTTGCTCTCGCGGCAATCTCCCGAAGGTCCCGATACCACTGAACAGCATATTCCCTCGGGTCGGAGCATACGCCGTAAGCCTTCAAACCGAGCTTTTCGGCTATGTACAAAGCCCGGTATATGTGATACTCCTGAGTGACAATGACTATCTTTTCAGCTTCAAAAATGTCTCTGGCTCGGTAAAGGCTTTCGTATGTGGAAAATCCCGCATGGTCCATAAAAACGTCCTGAGACGGCACTCCACGCTCCATGGCGTATTCTTTCATAACGTTGACTTCGTCATAGTCGGTGCGTCCGTGGTCACCGCTCATCAGCAGCTTCGGAGCACTACCGTTTTCGTAAAGACTGATGCCATAGTCCAGACGGTCAGACAGCATGGGACTTGGCTGACCGCCGGAATAAACCCCCGCACCCAGTACAAGAATACAGTCGGCGTCAATTGATGCAGCTTCTTCAACGGTCAGCAGCCTTTCGTCGGCTGCTGATTTAACTATACTGTTGATAATAAGCAATGCTGCCAGCGCAATGACCACAATTATTATTAGTATTATGATTAGCTTCTTTATTCTTTTTTTCATTCTGTTATCCCTATCGTAATTGTTAACTGTTAACTGAATTATATTTCCATGTTCAAATATTGTCAAACAGGTGGTATAATAGACAAAACAGGAGAAACAAGAGGTTGACATAATATGAAAATCACCGGTTTGATAGAAAATACAGCCTGCAAAGACGGGCTTGCCTGCGAGCATGGACTGTCTTTATATATTGAGACGGAAAAACACCGGATAATGTTCGATTTTGGTGAGACGGGTAGTTTTGCCGAAAACGCTGCTGCCCTTGATGTTGACGTTTCGTCGGCGGATATCGCCTTCTTGTCCCACGGTCATTATGACCACGGCGGTGCCATGGGAAAGTTTTTTGAACTGAACGACAAGGCTTCGGTCTATGCCCACAAGCTGGCCTTTGAACCCCATCTTGCCTATCGTGACGACGGAAAAACACGGGACATAGGTGTTGATCCGGCTTTGCTGGATTCCGGCAGGATAATCCTTGTGGACGGGGTTACTGTCATTGATGATGAACTGACGGTTTTCAGCGGTGTTACCGCCCGGGAACTGTGGTCCGAGACCAACAAGAAGCTGCTGATGCAGGGCGAACACGGCCCCGAGCCGGACAGCTTTGAGCATGAGCACAACCTTATTATTACCGAAAACGGCATAACTGTGCTTATTTCCGGCTGTTCCCATAATGGCATAGTCAATCTTTTGGAAAAGGCCATTCAGATAATCGGCAAAGCACCCGATGTGGTTGTTGCGGGCTTCCATCTGTCCAATCCCGGCGGAAGTGAGGATGGTCTGCACATCCCCGTTGAGGAGACTGCCCATCGTCTGCTGAAATATCCGTCCATGTTTTATACCTGCCATTGTACAGGGCTTCCGTCTTACGAAAGAATGAAAGAAATAATGGGCGACAGGCTGGAGTATATGTCCGGCGGCACTGTGATCGAGGTGAAATAATGAAAATCAGCGGACTTCAAAAACTGACACTTCTGGATTTCCCGGGAAAAGTTGCCTGCACTGTGTTTACGGGCGGATGCAATTTCAGATGCCCGTTTTGCCATAACGCATCCCTGGTACTGCGTCCGAACGAAAACCCAGAAATCTCATTTGACGAGCTTATGAGCTTTCTGAAAAAACGTCAGGGTATGCTTGACGGTGTTTGCATCACCGGCGGAGAAC
>JAZULX010000268.1:0-8471 GCA_045603325.1 Oscillospiraceae bacterium
AGACGCTCAACACGGGTACGCATGGTCTTGAAGTTGGTGAGCATGCCGCCCAGCCAACGAGCGTTGATGTAGTACATACCTACGCGCTCGGCTTCTTCCTTGATAGCTTCCTGAGCCTGCTTCTTGGTGCCGACGAACAGGATGGTTTCGCCATTGGCGGCCAGATCGCGGACGAAAGAGTAAGCTTCTTCCAGCTTCTTAACGGTCTTCTGCAGGTCGATGATGTAGATACCGTTACGCTCAGTGTAGATATAGGGTGCCATTTTGGGGTTCCAGCGGCGGGTCTGGTGTCCGAAGTGGACGCCGGCTTCCAGCAGCTGTTTCATAGATACTACTGCCATTTTTAATTTCCTCCTTAAGTTTGACCTCCGCCTGATTCATCCCTTGAACCAAACATAAAAATGCCACTTAAATTCAAGGTCGCCAGACGTGAGTATTGTCGGGCGGCAAAACCCGAGCCGAATTATATTAACATAATGATATGCTAATTGCAAGTACTTTTTTAAGTAAAATCATCAAAAACCTACAGCGCTTTCGGAAGTTCTGCCGGAATCTGCGCCATATTCTCCGCCAAGAGAGTCGATGACTTCCTGTCTGCGGTCTTCCTCTTCCTCCTCGGTATGCTCCTGACCTGCAAGAATGGCCTCAATTTCCTCAGGAGTCAGACCTTCTTCTTCCTCCTGTTCAGGTTCAACTTCTTCCGGTTTGTGCAGTTCACATTCTTCGGAAACAGGGTTTTCCACACCATCAGCGGCAGGATAATTTCCTGTTTCAATTTCTTCGTAGCTGTCGCCGATCATATACTGCTCGTCAAGCACAACTATACCGGATGTGGGGAACTGACGCAGGTAGTTGACCAGAGAAGCAGCTGTCTTGGCAACGCAGAATTCGGTATGAACCTGCCCGCTTTCAGCGCAAATGTCAACTCTTACGTGTCGGTCACA
Source organism: Oscillospiraceae bacterium (assembly GCA_045603325.1). Lineage (GTDB taxonomy): Bacteria > Bacillota > Clostridia > Oscillospirales > Oscillospiraceae > SIG469. The sequence continues at coordinate 945 of JAZULX010000268.1, forward strand.
ATACTCCTCGGGAACATCCTCGATATCAAGCATCACAGTGGACTGCCTGCTTCCGCGAACATCACGTCCGCACAGTTCCGTGGAACGAAGTCCGCTGTCCAGACAGTATGTAACTTCTACCATGGATGATGGCTGGTAGAAGTCTTTATACGGAAGATCTTCATGGGCCTGTTCCATAACAAGTCGCCACAAAGTGGCAGCAGGGTTAACTGACGTGTCTGAAAGAATGATCTCTTCCTGGCTGTCATAACCTACCCAAACCGCTGCGCAGTAATAGGGAGTGAATCCGCAGAACCATCTGTCATAGTCGTTGCTGGTGGTGCCGGTTTTGCCGGCTACGGGCATATTGGGCAACGCTGCATCGCCGCCGGTTCCGTATTCAACAACATTTTCCATCATATCAGTAAGATAATATGTGGTTTTTTCCTTCATCGCAGTGTTGCTGGCAGCAGTGTTGTCAAGTACAACCTCGCCGTGGGCATCCAGCACCTTTGTATAGGTTCTGGATTCACGGTAAATGCCTTTATTGGCAATAGCCTCGTAGGATTCTGCCATTTTCTTAACGGTAACACCGTTTGTCAGACCGCCCAGAGCCATAGGTGCAACATTGATGTCGGATAGCGTTCCGTTGCTTACTTCTTTTGCTGCCACAAGGTCAAATCCAAAGCCGCTGGTAAGATAGTTGAAGCTGTATTCGGGGGTAAGCTCAGTTACGATCTTCGCTGCAACAGTGTTGGTTGAGTACGCCATCGCATCATTGACGGTCATAAGTCCACGATAAGTCCGATCATAGTTCTTGGGCCATGGATCACCGTTGAATGTCAGCGGAGTATCGTCGTAAACTGTCGAAGGGGTGATTATGCCAAGGTCAAGAGCCGGCGCAAACACAGAAAGGGGCTTAATGCAGGAACCGGGTGAACGAAGGCTCTGGGTAGCGCGGTTGAGGGTAAGACTTCCTTCTTTTTCACCAAGTCCGCCGCACATGGCAACAATATCGCCGGATTCGTTGTCTATAACCACCATTCCGGCTTCAAGTTCCTGATAGGTTCCAACCGCTTCAGGCAGACTCTCTTCATTATAAAAAACTTCTTCGATTGCACGCTGAATATCCACGTCAACGGTGGCATAAATGGAATATCCGCCGGAATTGACCATCTGGTTGACTACATTATAAGAATACCCTGTGGCGTCCATCATATCGCTGACAACATCACGAATAACCTGATCCACAAAATAGGAATAAATAGTACCGCCGGATTCTTCATCACCGGAAGATCTCCGGAACACCAGTTCTTCCGCCACGGCTTCGTCGTATTCTTCCTGAGAAATATATCCCTGGTCGAGCATAGCATAAAGGACATTCAGCTGACGCTCTCTGTTCTTTTCGGGATTGATATAGGGATCGTAAATTGATGGGTTATTGGTAATACTTATCAGGCTTGCGCATTCTGCCAAAGAAAGATCGGAAATGTCTTTGCCAAAATAAGTTCTCGACGCTGTATAGACACCGTAAGATCTTTCACCGAAATATATGGTGTTGAGATACATTTCAAGGATATCGCTCTTGGTGTACTCCTGTTCAAATTCAAGAGCCTGGAACATTTCCACCAGCTTACGGCGAACAGTTGCTTCTTCCCTGCCGGTGGTATTCTTAATAAGCTGCTGAGTAATTGTCGAACCGCCGAAGGTATCACGCATGCCTATGAACATATTGACAAAAGCACCGGAAGTTCTGTACCAGTCAACACCGTTATGCTGAAAGAATCTTTTGTCTTCAATGGCAACTGTAGCAAAAATCAAATCTTCGGGCAGTTCCTCATATTCTGTCCAGATTCTGTTTTCTGAACCATACAGCGTCTGCAAAACCTTGTTTTCACCGGTATTTCTGTCCTGATAATAAATTACCGAAGTCTGGTTCAGTGCAAAACTGTCGTAATCAAAATCCAGCTGAGGTTTAAGAAAACTTTTGACATAAACGGCAAAAATACATGCGAATATCAAGGCTGACAGAAAGCATACTAATGCTATCGTACCGATTATTTTACCGGCTCTTTTCCAGCCAGAATGTCCTGTGTCATTTTTAATCATGGATACCCTCCGAATTGCCAGGAATAACAGCCTGACACATATCTTAACCTGTTACTTTAGTATAGCACAGGTTGTCAATTATATCTAACCGATTATGGGGCAAACTGTCGTTGAGGTGAAAATTATGAATATATTCAGAACGGTAATGATACTTGCACTGCTTTTTGGCGTGCTTTTGATCACCGTATCCGCAATAGCGGGACCAAAAGACAGCTTCACTTTAAAAACCATCGACTCATACGTCACAGTTTTCAGACAGGGAGACACTTCATCACCATATATGACGACTCAGATTGACGAACGTTCCCTGCCGGAAACAGACCGGCTTTTGCTGTCAATCGGCATTAATGTAGACAGCGAATATGAACTTTGGTCCATTTTGGAAGATCTGGGCTCATAATGTGCTTAACAGTCACATGATTTAGCTTGATTTATTCCGGCAGTCGGGTTATTATGAAACCATAAAACTAAACTAAACTAAACTAATGATAAGGAATGGTAAAAACAATGAGCGAAGAATACGGAAGCGACTTCATCCAGATTGTAGACGAAGAAGGCAACGAATATGATCTCGAAGTGCTTGATACTCTCGAGTACAACGATATCACTTACATGGCTCTGATTCCTGCCGGTGCAGAAGAAGAGTCCGATGATGATGAGCTTATCATTCTCAAGGTCATAATCGAAGACGGCGAAGAAATCCTTTCCACTCCCGATGACGACGACGAACTCGACAATGTATACAACATGTTTATGGATCGTCTCTTTATCGAAGAGGAAGAAGATGAAGAATAATCAAAAATTATAGGCGACTTCCATAACAAACCACATATTCACAGTTGATTTTTTGGCAGTTATGTGGTATTATCAAATCAACAAACAAAACCCTGCTCTGTACGTGACGAGCCCATTTAAACCCACATTATATTATAGGGACGACTGAAACTCTTCATTCGGTTTGCAGGCCTCCCGACGCGCTTGCGCGTTGGAAGTTGGAAGCAGTAAAGATTGAAGGCGTCGACCCACCTGCGCGGATGTGCAGGTTATAACTGGGTTCGCACGGCAATAGCGGGGCTTTATTATTGCCGAATTATAACATTTTGTCGGATTTTTCATTAAAACAAACTTTATACTTGAAACATGATGCAACATAAGTTATAATTAGCGAATGTGAAAATCGCTTTTGCGAACATATACAGCTCATTGATAAGAGAGGAATGAATCACCCATGAGTGCATCCAGAGAAAAAAGAAGACGCCGCGAAGAGCGTGCATCCGGTATCGGCGTTGAGACCACCGCTAAGAAAGGGCTGACCGCAAAACAGAAAAGCGTTCTGACTTCTGTCATCTCTATCGTTATTGCCGTTGCAGTATTTGTGGTCATCGTTGCCAACTCCGGCATCATTCAGCAGAAAGCCGTTGCCGTATCCGTCGGTACCGAAAAAGTCACTGCTGCTACTTTTAATTATTATTACAAAGATGCTTACTACAACTTCCTGAACACCTACGGCGATCTTGCCAGCTATTTCTTCGATACTTCCCTGCCCCTTGACGAGCAGCAGTATTCCGAAGATCAGACCTGGGCAGATTACTTCACCGATTCTGCAGTTGCTGCCGCAGAACAGACCGCTGTCCTCAGTGCTGCCGCAAAAGAAGCAGGTTTTGAACTTTCTCAGGAATCCATCGATACCATCGACTCCACCCTCGAAACTCTCGAAGCCGGCGTTCAGTCTGCCGGTTATGCCAGCGTAAAATCTTACCTCAGCACTTATTATGGCAAGGGCTGCCGTGTCGACAGCTATCGTGCATACCTCGAAGATAACTACCTTGCTTCCGAATATGCCACCAGCGTTACCAACGGCTTTACTTATGCCGAAGATCAGCTTGCTGAGTTCTACGAAGCCCACAAGGATAATTACGACACTGTTACTTTCCGTTACTTTGCCGTTGATGCCGCAACCGCTTCTGAAGAAGATACCGATTTCGATGCCACCGCAGCTCTCGAAGATGCAAAAGCTCTTGCTGACAGCATCGCAAATCAGGCTCAGGGCAACGAACAGGCATTTATCGACCTTGCTCGCGAAAACGCTCCCGAAGGTTATGAAGATCTTTACGAAGATGATGCCTACACCCTCAGCAGCCACTACAACAAATCCAACATCAATACCGCATATGCCGACTGGCTCTTTAGTGCCGACCGCGTTGAAGGTGAAACCACCGTCATCGAAAACGGCACCACCGGTTACTTTGTTGTAATGTTCCTTTCCCGAAGCGCCAACGATTACGAAACCGTCAATGTTCGTCACATCCTTGTAACTCCCGAATCCGACGGCGAAGACGTTGAACCCACCGAAGAACAGTGGGCAGCTGCAGAAGAAATTGCCAACGACCTGTACACCCAGTGGCAGGAAGGCGACGCTACCGAAGATTCCTTTGCCGAACTGGCTGATGCCAACTCCGACGACACCGGTTCCATTGGCAACGGCGGTCTGTACGAAGGCGTTTACAAAGGTCAGATGGTCACCGAGTTCAACGACTGGTGCTTCGATGAAGCCCGCGAAATCGGCGATACCGAAATCGTTAAGACCAGCTATGGCTACCACATCATGTACTTCTCCGGTATTGGCGACCAGTACTGGCTCACTCTGGCTGATAACGGCCTGCGCGCCGAAGACTACAACGAATGGTATACCGAGACTTCTGCCAACTTCAACACCAGCGTAAAATCCTTCGGTATGTCTTTCACTTCCAAGTAATGAAACCTCAATATCTCAGAACTGCAATGCTTCTGGGAACAGAAGCTATAGAGATACTGCGTCGCCGCCATGTTGCCGTTTTCGGCCTTGGCGGCGTCGGCAGTTATTGTGTCGAAGCCCTTGCAAGGGCCGGTATCGGCGAACTCACTATTGTGGATCACGACGTGATATCTGAGACGAATATCAATCGTCAGCTGCAGGCAACTTTGTCCACAGTCGGAAAGTCAAAAGCAGAAGAACTCCAAAAGAGGATTTTTGACATAAACCCGGACTGTGTGGTTCATGTTCGCCGGGAATTCTTCAGCAAAGACAATGCAGACAGTTTCTTCGATTGCCGTTATGACTATATAGTTGATGCAATCGACACCGTCTCCTGCAAGCTTGATCTGATACAGCGAGCAATGGAAGAGAATATCCCCATTATTTCTTCCATGGGAACGGGCAACAAAACCGACCCTACAAAGTTTGTCTTTACAGATATTTCCAAGACAGAATTCTGCCCTTTGGCAAGAATCGTAAGAAAAGAACTGCGCAACCGTGGAATAATCAACCACCGTGTGCTTTACAGTACAGAACCGGCCAGAGAACCGCTGCCGCTTGAAGAACCTCCTCCGGGAAGAAGAAGCGTTCCTGCCAGCGCGCCCTGGGTGCCCGGTTGTGCGGGCATGATGCTTGCAGGTGATGTAATAATGTCTTTGATCGGCCAATCCGTATAAAAGAATAAAATCGCCTCTTCCGATAAAAATATCGGTGGAGGCGATAGATTTGATAAATAGATGGAAATGCGCTCTGTCGGGAGCAGCTGCAGGAGCTGCCAACGGATTCTTTGGTGCTGGCGGCGGGATGCTGCTTATTCCCCTGCTGACAGTATGGGCAAAGGTTGATGAACGAAAAGCCTTTGCCAATTCCGTATTGATAATACTGCCCATGTGTATAGTATCATCTATTATATACTATTTCAGAAGCGGTCTGGATCTTCCCACAGCTGTGCCATACCTGATAGGCGGTGCTGTCGGCGGAATTATCGGTGGACTTGTGTTTAAAAAACTGTCTGTCAATCTGCTCAGAAAAGTCATGGGTATCATTATAATATATGGCGGAGTCAGGAGCCTGCTGTGGTAGACATTATTTCGATCATTGCAGGTGCAGTAACAGGAGTGCTGTCGGGCTTTGGTATCGGCGGCGGAACGCTTCTGATGATTTGGATGACTCAGTTTGCAGGTATCAGTCAGACAGTGGCCCAAGGCATCAATCTGCTCTATTTCATCCCCACATCGTCCGCTTCCCTGATAGGTCACTTCAAAAACAAGTTCATTGACCTCAAAACCGCCATTCCTGCAGCTGCCGGCGGAGTTATCACCACCACTGCTGCCTCATGGTTCGCAACTTCACTGGATGTCAGCCTGATGAAGAAATGCTTCGGTGGATTTCTGATTATAGTAGGTGTTTACGAGCTTTTCAGAAAAGGTCACTGATTCTTCAAAAATCCAAGGTACCCTTCCAATATCAGTGATGCAGCAACAGCATCAACCTTTTCCTTTCGCTTTTTGCCGTGTCTCGAATTCTCGGTAAGTATGCGATGGGCGTCAATGGTAGTACGTCTTTCGTCCCAGAGCACAACCTCAAGACCGGTGCGTTCCTTGAGCACCTCGGAAAAGGCTGCACTCTTCTCGGCACGAGGGCCTGCAGAACCGTCCATGTTTCTTGGATAACCGAGAACGATACGCTCAACGTTTCTGGATTTGACAAGTTCAACTATCTCTGCCGCAGCCTTTTCAGGGTTGTAAGACTGGACAACCAGAGTTTCTCCGGTTATGCTGCCGGTAATATCGGAAATGGCAATGCCTGTTCTGGCGTCACCAAAGTCGATAGCCATTATTTTCATAAAGATTTTCCTTTCAAACACAATATACAGTTAATTATAGCACCAAAAACCTATAAAAACACTATATTTTTCTAAAAATAACTGTTGACCTGGCCCGATTGATGTGGTAGAATGTCTCTACCTGCGAAAATCAGGGCTTTATTTTTGTGCCCATTTGCAGAAATCCGGTGAGCTTGCCCGGGTCTGCTATGCAGGGAGGCAATCGGGCTGAGTATTCAGCCAAAATATTAATAGGAGGTGCCGTAATGCGCGTTAAAATCACTCTCAGATGCAATGACTGCAAGCAAAGAAACTACAATACCGTCAAGAACAAGAAGGACGATCCCAACCGTCTTGAAATGAAGAAGTATTGCAGATTCTGCAAGAAACACACGGTTCACAACGAGACGAAGTAAGGAGGCCCCACAATGGCAGAAGTCAAAAAGCAAAACTGGTTCAAAAGAGCCTTTGGTGCTGTTGCCAGATACTTCCGTGAGCTGAAAAGCGAGCTGAAAAAAGTGGTCTGGTCTACTCCCCAGCAGGTTCTGAAAAACTCTTTGATTGTTGTGGCCTGTGTTCTGGTTGTCGGCGTATTCATTTGGCTGTTCGACTTCGTTGCCCGGATCGGTATTGATCTTTTGATCAAACTCTTCAACTAAGAGAGGCATAGATTATGGCGATGCCCGCACTGGCATCGCGATTCCCGATTTGCTGTGCAGCATTGTGGGTACTACCACGGTGATTCATAGCCGAAACGCAGAAAAGACCATCGCGCAAATCTGCGCAATGGTCAATGAGTCAGATGTGGGCGAAATCGCAG
>JAZULX010000269.1:0-13811 GCA_045603325.1 Oscillospiraceae bacterium
TGGGATTTCCCGAAGGAGTAATACAATATGGCTATTCTGAATAACGAATCCGGCAAGTATGCCGCCAATTTCGTCCAGGTGAGCCCCGGCCCGGGCATGGATCCCGAGTTCAAGGCCATCTATGACAAGTTCGCCAAGCGCATCCTTTGGATGGACGGCAATGTCTGCCCCGGCGCCTTTCAGATGAACACCGCCTGGTATTCCGCCGTGCCCGAGCGCGACCCCATCTTCACCGAGCATGTCCACGATGACTGCGACGAGCTCATCGGCTTCTTCTCCTCCGATCCGGACAACCCCTATGATCTGGGCGGCGAGATCGAATACACCGTGGGCGGCGAAGCTCATCTGCTGACTAAATCCACCATGATTTTTGTCCCCGCAAACCTTCCGCACAACCCCATGCGCATCCTCCGGGTAGATCGTCCCATCTTCCATTTCAGCGTGGTCACCAAGACGAAATACGAAGCGGAGAGTGTGTATAAATAATGGCTAAATTTGTAACTGCGGCTGAGGCCGCTCAGCTGGTTCGCGACGATGATGCCCTCATCGTCGCGGGCTTTGGCTCCTATGCCAGTCCCGAGGAACTGATGCAGGCACTGGCAAAGCGCTATGACGCGGAGGGCCACCCCAAAAATATCACCGCCATCTGCGGCATCACCCCCGGCGACAAAACCGAATCCCTGGAGCCCGGCAAGGGCATGGATCTTGGTTTGAATCGCCTGAAAGCTCCCGGGCTCATCGGAACTGTATATGTGGGAAACCTCACCGATGCCCGTGCTATCGCTTATATGGCCGGAAACAACGAGATCGCCGCCTACATCCCTCCCATGGGTGTCATGTGCAATCTCTTCCGAGCTATCGCCGGCGGCCGTCCCGGTGTTATCACCAAGGTTGGTCTCGGCACCTTTGCCGACCCCCGCATTGAGGGGTGCGCTGTAACCCAGAAGGCCCGCGACAAGGGTTCCATCGTGTCCCTTATGGAGATCGACGGCGAAGAATATCTTTTCTATAAGAGTTTTAAGCCCAATGTCTGCTTCCTGCGGGCCACCTATGCCGACGAAGACGGAAACCTTTCCATGATCCATGAAGGCGTGCAGGGTTCCGAGCTGGAAGTAGCCGTAGGCACCCACAACAACGGCGGCATCGTCATTGCTCAGGTAGAACAGATCGTAGCCCGCGGAAGCCTTCCCACAAGGGATGTTCGCATCCACGGAAAACTGGTGGACTATGTGGTTGTGGCCCAGGATCCCTACAACCAGCGCCAGTGCTACGCTCGGGACGGCTACCGTCCCGAACTGTGCGGCCTTGCAAAGACCCCTGCCGGCGGCACAAAAAAGCTCCCCCTCACCGCCCGCAAGGTTCTCGCCCGCCGGGCAGCTATGGAGCTTGAACCCGGTCTCATTATCAACATCGGCAGCGGCATCCCCTCCGGCATTGGCTCGGTTGCTGCCGAGGAAGGCATCAACCAGGGTCTCACCACCAGCGTTGAATCCGGCCCTATGGGCGGCGAAGTGCAGGAAGGTCTGAGTTTCCCCGGTGTAGCCAACGCCGAGGCCATCTTCTATCAGTGCGACACCATCGATATGTACGACGGCGGTATGCTGGACGTGGCATTTCTTGGTTTTGCCGAAGTGGACAAGCACGGCAACGTGAATGTCTCCAAGTTTGCAGGGCGCTGCATCGGTGCCGGCGGCTTTATAAACATCTCCCAAAATGCAAAAAAGGTCTTCTTCATGGGCACCTTCGGCAATAAAGCAGAGCTGAAGATCGGAAACGGCGGCGTTGAAGTTCTTGCCGAAGGAAAAGGCATGAAGTTTGTGGACGAAGTCCAGCAAATCACCTTCTCCGGCGATTATGCCGTCAAGAACGGGCAGGAGATCTCCTATCTCACCGAACGCTGTGTCTTTAAGCTGACACCGAATGGCCTCATGATCACCGAGATCGCCAAAGGAATAGATCTGGAAAAAGACATCCTGTCCCACATGGCTTTCCGCCCCCTTGTGGCAGATGACCTGAAATTTATGGATGAACGCCTCTTCGGCGAGGAAAAAATGGGCCTGAACGCCTGACCTCTCACAAAAGAAGGAAAACAACATGATACAGAAATATCCTAATCTTTGCAAACCCATTACCCTGGGCAAAGTGACCTTCCGCAACCGTATGTTCGGTGCTCCCATGGGCGGCACGGACATCACTGCGGACGGCTGCATTGGCCCCCGTTCTCTGAAATTCTATGAACTGCGCGCCTATGGCGGTGCTGCCTCCGTGACGGTTTCCGAGTGCATGGTTCATCATACGGATGGCAGTCATGCTTTCCGTCTGGATCTCTCTGTTCCCGAGAGCCTTCCCAGCTTCACCTACACCGCCGACGCCATCAAGCGTCATGGCGCCATCCCTTCCCTGGAACTGAGCCACTCCGGCCAGTTTTCCGGCACTTATCTGGCCGACACCGGCAAGAAAGCCTCCATGGCTCAGTGGGGTCCTTCCCCCAGCGTCCGGGCAGACGGTCTTGAGGTCAAGGAACTGACAAAAGAAATGATCGCTGAGATCGTTGAGGCCTACGGCAATACCGCTGCCCTCGCCAAACGCGCCGGCTTTGAGATGCTCATGGTCCACGCCGGCCACGGCTGGCTTATTAACCAGTTCCTCTCCCCCCTCTTCAACCACCGTACCGATGAATACGGCGGCTCCCTTGAAAATCGCGTCCGCTTTGCCCGGGAAGTCCTCACCGCTGTGAGAAACGCCGTAGGCGCCGGTTTCCCCATCGAGCTACGCATGAGCGGCGACGAATTTGTTGAAGGCGGCTATCATCTGGATGAGGGTGTTCGCATTGCCCAGCTTCTGGAAGAATATGTGGATCTCATCCACGTCTCCGCCGGCACATACCAGGGCACCTTCGGCATCACCCATCCCTCCTGGTTTGAGGATCACGGTCGGAACGTGTATCTGGCTGCAGAGATCAAAAAACACGTCAAAAAGCCCGTTGCCACCGTGGGCGGCTTGAGCGATCCCGACATGATGGAGGAAATCATCGCCTCCGGCAAGGCCGACGTGGTCGAAATGGCAAGAGCCCTTCTGGCTGATAACCAGCTCCCCAACAAGGTCATGTCCAATCGGGACGACGAGATCGTAAAATGTATCCGATGCTTCACCTGTATGGCTGAGCGCGCCTCCACCTTCACCCGTCGCTGCACGGCAAACCCCCTCATCGGACGAGAGACAGAAGGTCTGGGCGAAATCCAGAAATCCCCCACCCCCAAGAAAGTGCTGGTAGTAGGCGGCGGTCCCGGCGGACTTTATGCGGCATACACCGCTGCAAGAAGAGGCCACCAGGTCACGCTCTGTGAGGCCACAGGTGCCACCGGCGGTCTTCTGATCGGCGAAAAGGCCATCCCCTTCAAATACGACATGTATCTTCTGGGCGAGACCTACCGTCACCTGTGCGAAAAGCAGGGTGTGGAAATCCGTTTGAACACCCGGGTCGATCGTGCCTATGTGGAGAAAGAGGCTCCCGATGCACTCATCGTGGCAGCCGGTTCCGGTCCCCTGATCCCCCCCATTCCCGGACTGAGAGAAAGCCCCATCATGTTCCCGGCAGGTGACTATTATCTCTGCAAGGAAGAGCTGGGAGATACCGTTGTCGTTCTTGGCGGCGGTCTTGTGGGCTGCGAAATTGCAGTATGTCTGGCCCGGGAAGGCAAGAACGTACATATTGTGGAGATGCGTTCGGAGCTGTGCCCCGATGCAAACGTCCGCTACCGTCCTCTGCTCATGGCAGAGATGGCAAAATACAACGTTGAGATCCACACCGACTGCAAATGCGAGAAGGTGGATGGAAACACCGTTATCTGTTCCACTCCTGAGGGTGAACAGGTTGCCGTCCAGGGTGACCACATCCTCTGCGGTCTGGGTCTTGTTCCCAACACCGCAGTTGTGGAGGAACTTCGCGGCAGTGCACCTCAGTTTTTCGCCATTGGCAACTGCGTAAAGCCCGACACCATCACTCACACAGTCTATCAGGGCTATCACGCTGCGCTCGATATCTAAGGCAGCCCCTCTACATTCCCGGCGATTCGCTTCAAAGGTTCTATATGCAGCATTTTCTTCTTTAGCACCTAAACGAAACGTGCCGGATCTTATCATGAATCCGGCACGTTTTGTGTTAGTTTACTGTCTAATTGCAGTCTGCCCGACATTTTGCTCGGGCGTTTCAGAAAGGAAGGTTCATAACCATGGAAATGGAATATTGGTGTGAATTTGCCATCCTTGCAGAGGAAAAAAACTACTCAAGAACAGCTGAGATGATGAACCTGTCCCAGTCCGCTCTTTCCAAGCACATAATGACGCTGGAAAAGGAGCTGGGAGTCCGCCTGTTCGACAGAAGTTCCCGAAAAGTGGAGCTTAGCGAGGCCGGTCAGCGTTTTCTGCCCTATGCTGCAGCTGTGCAAAAGCAGCTTCACGATATCAAAGCCCTTGCTGCCAGCATAATTTCCGATAGCGGTGTGGATATTTCCATCGCTTCCATCCCGGTTATGGCGCAGTACGGTATGATTGACCTTATTGCTGCTTTTGAAAAAAACCATCCCAAAGTAAACATACGGGTTTCCGAATGCGAAAGCATAAATATTCTGCAGCAGCTTGCCGACGGCGAGTACGAGCTGGCTTTTGTTCGGGGTATGGACGACGACAGGTTTGATTATCTGCCTGTGGCACCCGACTGCCTTACAGCCGTTTTGCCCAAAAGCCATCCTCTGAGCAAGGAAGCCTCAGTTTCTCTCAGGCAGCTGAAAGACGAGGATTTCTGTTTCCTGGACAAGGAGACCGGTATATATAACCTTTGTCTCCAACTGTGTGCCGACGCCGGGTTTGCGCCCCGGATAAAATATATCGGACGCAGACCGGAAAACCTGTTGGAGATGGTGGCTTCCGGCAGAGGCATTGCTCTTTTGATGCACCGCCACACCGACTATCTGTCAAGCTCCAGCACCGTTGCCATTCCGCTGGATCCTCCGGTGGAGCTGCCCGTATGCGTGGCAAAACCGAAAGGCAGGGAACCTTCCGGCTGGGCAAAGACCTTTCTTGAAGAACTGGCGATAAAGTAAAAATCACCTCAGCGGGAACATTCCTGCTGAGGTGATTTTTTGTATACCAAATTGAAGATTTAACAAATAATTTACAGCTTTGCTTTGACGCTTTTATTGACAATAATGTCTGGACATTATACAATTTTCTAAATAATTCAGGAGGTTTAAAAGTGGACGATCCCTTATTATGGCAGCTGTTGCTGCAAGCTGTACTCATTGCGCTCAACGCTGTTTTTGCCTGCGCCGAAATAGCTGTGATTTCCATGAACGATGCCCGGCTTTCAAAGCTTTCCCAGTCGGGTGATAAGCGCGCCATGCGTATTGAGGCCCTGACTTCTCAACCCGCACGTTTTCTGGCTACCATTCAGGTTGCAATAACCCTGTCCGGTTTTCTGGGCAGTGCTTTCGCGGCGGACAACTTTTCCCAGCGAATAGTGGATGCTCTGATAAATGCCGGTGTTTCGATACCCGTTACCACACTGGACAGCATATGCGTTATCCTCATAACCCTGCTTTTGAGCTATTTTACCCTTGTTTTCGGTGAGCTTGTGCCTAAGCGTCTTGCCATGAAAAACCCGGAAAAGCTGGCTCTTGGCATGGCCGGCATGCTGACGGTGATTTCCAGATTCTTCAAGCCGCTGGTGTGGCTTTTGACCGCATCAACCAACGGTGTGCTGCGTCTGATGCGCATCGATCCCGGTGCCGAAGAGGACAGCGTTACCGAAGAAGAAATCCGCATGATGATCGATGTGGGAACCGAAAAGGGTACCATAGATGCAGACGAAAAAACCATGCTCCAGAACGTGTTTGAGTTTGACGATATTTCCGCCGTGGATATAGCCACTCATCGCACCCAGATGGACGCACTGTTTTTGGAAGATGACGACGACGCCTGGGAATCCACCATCAACGAAACGCGTCATTCCCGCTATCCAGTCTGCGGCGACAGTGTGGACAATATCGTGGGTATTCTTAACGCCAAGGACTATTTCCGCCTGAAAGACAGAAGCCGGGAAAGCGTTATGTCCAACGCCATTGAGGAGCCTCATTTTGTTCCGGAAACAGTTAAGGCAGACATACTTTTTTCAAGCATGAAACGCAAACGCAATCATTTTGCCGTTGTTCTTGACGAATACGGCGGTGTTTCGGGTATTATTACCATCAACGACCTGCTGGAAGAAATTGTAGGCGACCTTTCCGGTGATGACGATGATGAGCCGGAACACATATTCGAAAAGGTTGACGATTCCACCTGGCGGATGTCCGGCAACCTGCCGCTGGACACCATAACCGACGAACTGCACATCGAACTCCCCAACGATGAGTTCGACACTCTGGGCGGTCTTGTTTTCGGCACGCTAAGCGCCGTGCCAAAGGACGGCAGCAAATTCTCCTGCTCCGTCTCCGGTCTTGAAATAGATGTTCTCAAGGTGGAAAACCATATGATCACTGAAGCGATAGTAAAACTCTCGGAGGACTAATCCTTCGAGAGTTTAAAAATGAAGCATTGCTTCGCAATATGATGTGATTTGCGGAGCAAATCATGAAGTCAGATGCTTTGCATCTTATGAAGCAAAGCAGATCCTTCACATAATAATCATTTTTCATATGCCGAAGGCATGCTTCATGCACGAAGTGCGCTACATGGATCCCAAAGGGATCTGCTTCATGTAAAACAAAAAAAACGACCCGGAAATTATTCCGGGCCGATTTTTTGTTTTACATGGGAGGAGGAGGCATATCGCCGTCGGGAGGAGGCATGTCGCCACCGGGAGGAGGTCCGCCGGGGCCGCCTGCGGGAGCTTCGACCACACGGTCACCTGCCAGATATTCGTCATAAGCGTTCTGGTAGGTGTCGATAACAGTCTGCAGACCCAGAGCGTAGCACTGGTCAACATATGCACCCCAGGTATCGTCATTCAGTTCGGTGGTGCCGATCATGAACTTCAGAATTTCTTCGGTGGCATAGGTGATGATGTCGGTCTGGATGGTGGCAATAGCGTTGGTTTCTTCGGTGTTCAGCTCAGCAGCTGCGGGGATCTCGTGGTCGGAAGTCTGGTTGGTCAGATCGGACCAAACTTCGATGGCAGCAAGACCTTCGGCGTCATAGTCGGAGGTGATGGAGGCCATGTTATCCTTCAGCATGGGAGTCTGAGAGAACATATTGACGATCTTGATGATCATGGGGTTGATGCCGTCGGGGTTGTTGGTGATGAAGTCGGTAAACTCACGGATACCGGAATCGTTGAATTCCCAGCTCTTGCCTTCGATACCGTAGTTGGCCATTACCATGCCTTCTTCGGTGAAGAAGTAGTTCCAGAAGGAGCAAACCAGTTCGGGATATTCGCACTGAGTGGTGACGTTGTAACCCTTGTTGTCGGCCATGGTGGTGGTAGTGCCATAGGTGAACAGGCCTTCATCGTTGAAGAGTTTGCCGCCGGGAACCATGTCGAAGTTGGGGTCGGAGGTGTAGGTTCTGGTGACGTACATGGCGTCTGCCCAGTCAGACCAGATACCGTAGTCACCGGCAGCAGCGCCCTGCTGCTTTTCGGTGTCGGTGAAGTTGGTGGTGTAGAAGTCGTCAGCAATAACGCCGTCAACAAACAGCTGATGGAAATATTCGAGGTACTCTCTGTAGTTGTCGGATACCAGGTCGGAATGATACTTGCCGGTTTCGACTACGAGGTTGGGAGCTACGCCGGTGGCGTTGCCGGAAACGTCGAACAGGGAGCAGTCGAAGATGTTGCCCAGAGCATCGATGGTGCCCTTGTAGTCAACATAGATGGCGCTCTTGTTGCCCTTGTCCTTGAAGGCGTACAGAACTTCGTTGTACTCTTCAAAGTTGGTGGGAGTGGGCAGACCCAGCTCTTCCAGCCAGTCTGCACGGTAGATGGGGCCCTGATCCTTGTAGGGATAGGTGTACAGGACGCACATGCCAAGATACTTGCCGCCTTCCTGTACGGAGTCGATAGTTGCCTGGTTGGTATTCTGCAGGTAGTTCCAGTATTCGGGAGCTGCCTCGGGGATGATATCAGTCAGGTCATAAATGATTTCTTCGGCGTAAGCCTGCTGCTGACCGCCGGTATAGTAGTCAGCTGCGTTGATGACGTCTACCCAGTCGCCGGAGGCCATCATCAGGTTGAACTGTTCGGTCTGAGCGGCGGTGGAGACGGTCATGAACGTATACTTGACACCGGTGGTTTCCTGAATGGTGTCGAGGATGGGCAGGTCGTTCCATTCGGTATAACCGGTTACGTCAAACAGGGAGGGCCAGGGGTTATACTGAAGGATTTCGATGGGGTCGTTGGGGTCGGCCAGAGGATAGCTGATGGCAGAATCGGCAACAGAGATTATCTGCAGGCCTTCAACGGTCTCAACAGCGTCCTGAACAACAGCAGATTCTTCAAGGGCTGCTGCTTTTTCCTCTTCGCGGGCAATGTCTTCTGCAGAGGGTTCTGCTGCAGTGCTTTCTTCAGCAGGAGCTGTCTCTTCTTTATCGGAAGAGCATCCGACAAACAGGCAGCAAAGCATGGTCAGGCACAGAAGCAGAGCAAGGAGTCTTTTCTTCATTTTCGCATTTCCTTTCTTTAATTTTCCTTCAATAATTCAGGATTGAATATATTATTGAACACATTGTAAAAATCGTCAATGGCATATAGTACAAAAATGCCCCTGCCGGGTCACATACGGAACATCTAGGTCACATTCCGAACATTCCCGGCAGGGGTTTGTTATGATTTGTTATAATTTTTCGTCAAATTTCAGCCGTTTTTTGTGCCAATCATACGAATGGCCAAAGCAACCATATACAGCGCGGCAAAGGCGAAAAACAGCATCTGTTCGGCGGATCCGCAGGACATTGCCGTGAGCACCGCAAAATAAATTCCGCACAGAGACACAGCTCCGGTTACCCTGGGCCGGCAGGCATCAAACAGAAATCCGCTGGTAAAGAACAGAGACAGGGTAATGAATATGATTGCCAGCAGTTCATATATATAATCCACGATGGACGGGTCGGCGCTCCAGCCCTTGAAAACATAAATCAGCCTGACGCACATGCAGAACACAGGCACCAGCAGCAGCCCCGAAGGCGGCTGACCTTCCTTTTTCGCCAGGCAGAAAGCTCCGTGGCAGCAGATGCAAAGTCCTGCCAGAACCATAAGGTAGAGGGAAATCGTCCGGAACATATCGCCCTGGGCAGACATTATCCCCAGCACGGAAGAAACTGCCAGTATGCCGCCGGAAGCGGTGTGAATAACAGACGAACCTGCGCATCCGGGGAAATAAGCCTCATATCCGCCGGCAGGTTTGATTACCAGCACCGCTCCAAAAACAAGTATCACCGCAAACATGGCAGACAGAATTGCCATAGCCATGGATATGGGGTGGCCGGACACGGGAAGTCCGGAGGCATCGTAAACGGAGGCCAGCTCCAGTTTTCGCAGTATTCCGCCAAGCACACCGAAGATAAGTGCTGCTGCGGGAAGTATCAATGAACGGACACGAGCCATAAAAACATCTCCATTTGATTAGTCTGAAATCAATTGTATCACAATTTTCGCAAATATGGTAGTGGTAAGCTGTCGTGAGACTCGTAAACCGAGAACACCTGATTTTGACCCGGCATATTGCATTTTGTATCCAAACAAGTTATAATTACAGGTAATAACTCTTTGTTTGGAGATGACCTCATGGAGCTGTCGTATCTGTATTACTTCAAAACCATCGCAGAGACCGAGAATATGTCCCGGGCTGCAGCTGAGCTGCACGTTTCTCAGCCTGCCCTTAGCAAAGCCATGTCACGGCTGGAGGATTCTCTGGGTGTTGCTCTGTTTCAGCGCAAGCGCGGCCGGATAAGTCTTACAGAAATCGGCCGGGAATACTACAACCATGTGGCAAAAGCCTTTGAGTGCCTGGACGACGGTCAGCGGGTGATAGACGAGTATCTTCGCAGCAGCAACGAAAGCGTTGTTATTGCCGCCCCCGTAAGCGAGCTGCTCAACGACTTCATTTTGAAATTTCTCGACAGCCATGAGCACGAAGATATCCGCATTGCCCAGTACTTCTATCAGCCTGACGAGCTGAAGCTCAAGCTGCTGGACGGCGCTCTGGATTTTGGGCTGACTCCCATTCCTCTCGACCACAGCGATCTGGAGCAGGTGAAGCTTATGGACGAAGAGGTTTTCCTGGTGGTCAGCAAAAAGCACTGGCTGGCAAACAGAAAAACCATAACTCTGGCGGAACTGAAAAATGAAAGGTTCCTTGTGAACGAAGCCAGTTTCGACCTGAAAATCGTCACCGACAACTGTCTGCTGGCAGGCTTTGAGCCTCGGGTCACCCTGTGCAGCAACGAAGCCAGCGTTATAACCGAAGCTCTGGAACAAAACAGAGGTATCAGCCTTGTGCCTGCCAACATTGTTTACACCAAAATGCTCCGGGACGGTGAACGTTCCGCCGTATCTGCCCTGAGAATAACCGACGTGGATGTGAGCCGGTTCATCTCCGTTGCCAAACGCAAAGACAGAATCCTCAGTGAAAACGCCCGGATACTTTACCGGTTTGCGGTAAGCTATTTTACCGGACTGGGCAAAACCTTTGAAGAGCATTTTGCGGGCATTTATCCTCCCTTTGAACCCGGCGAAAGAAAGAGCCTGTATATCCGGGAAGCTCTGGACCCCAAAGCAGAATAAAAAAGGAACCGGGACTTGAAAATCCCGGTTCTATGTTCTATAATAACACCCGAAAATAATTAGATTGCGTAATATCGAAAGGCACATTCCTATGAACAAATCCGCATCCCTCGACCTCACCACCGGCAGCATACCTCGGCTGCTGGTCAGATTCTCCATCCCGTTTCTTATAGCCAACCTGCTGCAAAGTGTCTACAGCCTTGTGGATATGGTTATTGTGGGTCAGCTTATGGGCAGTATCGGTCTGGCAGGCGTTTCCACCGCCTCCACCGTAACCAGCCTGTTCACCACCATCGGCACCGGTCTTTCCATGGGCGGCCAGATTATCCTTGCCCAGTTCCAGGGCGCGGGAGACAAACAGGGGCAGAAAGAAACCATCGGCACCATGTTTACCTCCATGCTGATAATGTCTGTCGTTATCCCCGTGGTGTGTTTCCTGGCAGGCCATCCGCTGTTGGCGCTGATGAATACTCCCGAAGAAGCCTACACCGAGACATGGAATTACTTCATCGTCTGTGCCTGCGGCACCATCTTCATTTTTGGCTACAATGCCGTGTGTGCCGTACTGCGCGGTATGGGCGACTCCACACGCCCCATGATTTTTGTGGGAATAGCATCTGTGGTGAATATTGTTCTGGATATCCTCTTTGTGGGACCTCTGAACTGGGGTGCAGGCGGTGCTGCCGCTGCCACAGCCTTGTCTCAGGGTGTCAGCTTTGCATGTTCATTGGTCTATCTGCTCAACCGCAAGGAAGGCTTTGTGTTTGATTTCAAGCCTGCAAGTTTCAGGATCATCGGCAAAAGATTGAAAATGATCCTCAAGGTCGGTGTACCTCTGGCTCTGCAGTTCAGCGTTCTGATGATATCCATGATGTTCGTTATGTCCATAGTCAACGGGTTCGGCGTTACCGCGGCCGCTGCCTATGGCGTTGGCGGCAAAATCTCCGGTTTTGCCACCATCCCCGTTTATGCGTTTTCTTCCGCAGCCTCCACCATGGTGGGTCAGAACATCGGCGCCGGCAACATAGACCGCGCAAAATCCACCATTCACTGGACCGTTGGCATGCTGCTGGTCATAGAAGGCATCATATTCCTCTTAACCCAGCTGTTCCCCGGCCCTATGGTCAGGCTGTTCAACAACGATCCGGGTGTTGTGGAAATCGGTATTCAGTACCTGAGAATAATGGCATTTACATATATCGCCCACTGCCTGCTGGACGGTTTCGGTGCCGTAGCCAACGGCGTTGGCTATTCCATGCTGGCTCTTATAAGCGTGGCTTTCGACGGCGTTGTGCTGAGAGTCGGCCTGTCATATCTCTTTGCCATTGTGCTGGATATGGGCATCACAGGCGTGTTTATCGGCGGTGCCATTGCTCCTTTCGGTGCCGGTGCCATATGCGCCATATACTTCTTCTCCGGCAGATGGAAGAAGCGTTCACTGGTGGAAAAAGCATAAAACAAAAAGCTGACAATTCTCCATTTTCAAACAATGGAGAATTGTCAGCTTTACTTATATTACCATTTTCTCATAGGTTTCAGGCAGGACTTTCTCAAGGGAGTACTGCTGAACACTGCTTACTGCCGCAGCCGACATGGTTTCCGTTCCGGAAGCCATTATTTTTTTCACCGCAGCGGCAAATGCCGTTTCGTCACCAAAAGGGAACAGGTACCCGTTCTCGCCTTGAGTGACCAGATCTTCGTGACCCTTTACGCTGCTTGCCACAATGGGCAGTCCACAGGCCATGGCTTCCATCAGGTTGAACGGCAGACCCTCACTGCGGCTGGAGGACACGCATATGTCCGCCGCCATGTAATATTTGCTCATATCGGTGACGAATCCCGGCAGTTTTACCCGTCCGTCAAAACGCTCTGCCTGACTTTGGCAGCTTTCCAGCAGGTCGCCTCTGCCGGGAAGCAGCAGCACGGCGTTTTCAGGCAGCAGTTCCATGGCAGATATGAGCATGGACTGGTTTTTTCGGCCGGAAAATTCCGCCGCAAACACCATTACAAAGGCATCCTCGGGGATGTTCAGCTGCCGTCTGGCCTCTGCCTTTGCCCGGGCGGATGCAGGGCTGTAGGGTGTCATATCAACGCCCATGCCGGGTATAAACACCACGTCACCGCCGGAAAGGCGGTACTTTTCGGCGATTTCCAAATCCTGACGGTTCATGACGATGACCCTGTCGGTGCATTTTGCGGTGAGTTTTTCCGCTGTCAGCAGCAGTTTGCGTTTCATCGCCCGAGTATCCTCGTCGAACAGGTAGCCGTGGACGGTGTTGACCACTTTCGTTTTTCCTTTGCCTGCCAGCATGACAGCCAGACGGACAAAAAACGCCGCCAGTGAAGTGTGGACAAGGATGAGGTCGTATTGCTCACTTTTCAGCACCTTTGCCAGTCGGAACGACACCAGAAAGTTTCCCGGGCTGGTGATGGATTTTTCAAACGGCAGTTCTTTCCACTCGTGAAGGAAAGCAAGTCTGTCGTCCCGGCCTTTTCCGCCGCCATGGACTGTCCAGCCGTCGGAAATCAACCTTTTCAGATATGGTATATGGAAGGACACCAGATGTCCCGCCGTGGAAGCGCAGTATAAAACTTTTTTAGACATAAGTGATCTCCGTTCCTGTCATTCTGAGCTGACTACCCTGTCATCCTGAGGAGCAAAGCGACGAAGGATCTTTACACCTTAAGATGGGGATTCCTCCATCGGCGTTGCCGATGTTCGGAATGACAATCTTTATTAATTATTAATTATTAATTGATAATTGTCAACTTCTTCACTATTCACTATTACTTTTTACCTAAAAAAGGTGCGCCCCCGCTGCTCAGACGGGGGCGCTAGGGAATCAAATCAGAACTGATTATCTGACTGGTATCTAATTTGTTTCTGCGAGGTATGCTGTCATGGCTCCCCAATTTGGCAAAGCCAAATTAGAGGTGTTTGGCTTGCCAAACACACCCCTTCTGTCAGGGGTACTGTCGGCGCAGCCGACTGAGGGGTAGTTATCTCTCCCTCCGCCCTTCGGGCACCTCCCTCATC